>CAMDEC010000004.1 GCA_945893395.1 Bifidobacterium breve | reverse complement strand
TGGGTTGAGTCACAATATTCATCGCTGATTTCTCATTTTTCTCATGTGTTTGACTCTTAAATTCTACCGTGCATCAATCTTGCCGATAGCGAGATGATCGTCACTTAAAAGTGCTGTGCAGAAACTTGATTGCGGCGCCCATTGCTTGGTCATATGGCTCTGTGCCGCGATATCCCAAGCCAAAGTGGCCCCCGGTGATTTCGGTCAATTGTTTAGGTGCGTCGATCAAATCAAAACATCGTCGGTTTGTCGCTAGTTCGCACAATGGCACTTCGTCATCTTTGGCGATCACAAATAGTGTCGGCACTTTCAGATATTTCGCCGGCAATCTTTGTTCGTTGAATTGTGCCTCAAGTTTGCGCTGCAAGATAAATACTTGATTTGACCAGTCACTGGGGTATTTCTTTCGCATCCGTGTCACATAACTAACTGCAGCACCGCCCTCTACAACGACTGGCCCTTCGCCTTCGTGCAGTCTGCAGAATCGCACCGCTAGTTCACGGGCAGGCACTGTCGACAAGTCGAGACTCAACCAGTTCTGTCGCACCCATTCGAATTTTTCGGGGCTCTCGTCAAATTTTGTGGCACTATTGCCGCATACGGGTGTGAAAGCAATTACTGCGCGCACACGATCGTCGAACACGCCAATAAATTGCGCCACGAGCGAAGTTGCACTTTCACCCCACACGGCGATTTTTTGTTTGTCAATGCCACGTTGTGATGCAACGAAATCTATTGCATCGCGATAGCCGCGAATCTGCAATAAAGTGTCAAACCCATATCGCGGCGTGCCATCACTTTCACCAAAGTTACGGTGGTCAAACACCAGTGCGGCAAAACCCGCTTGCGCGAAGTCAGTCGCAAAGTCGTCTAACCAGGCAGCTAAGACCGAAAACCCGTGGGCCATGATTACGACTGGCACATCAGTGGACACATTGCTGGGTCGATACAGCCGCCCGCGCAAAGTAGCGCCTTCAGATGCGAACTCAATTTTCTCGTAATTCTCAGCAATATTCTTAGTCGCATTTTCAGCCATTGTGCATCCTTGCGAGTCAAGTGTATGAACTACTCGATTGTAATTAAGAATTTCTTGCGCAAAGTTTGGCGCAACTCCCGGCTCAGCAATAAAACATCCGTGGTACCCACATCAATTACACATTCTCGCCAACATAACTAAAGAAGGGCCTCATCGTGGCGAATCAAGCCGTTGTCGAAAATCTGACGCGAACACGGGCGCGAGCAATGCAGGATCGCGTCGAAACAACTCAAAGCGAGCGCACCGCAAAAAGACATTGGCGCATTCCTGAACTCGCTGTGGGTCTAGTTCTGATGCTGGGCGGTGCCCTCGGCGCAATTCTTTTATCTCGGTCAGGCGATTCAATAGTTGTTGTTGTCGGTGCGGCACACGATCTGCGGCGTGGCGAAAAAATCACACGAGAAGATCTAATCGCCGTTGAAACGCCGCTGTCAATGTCGAAGTCATTTGTCGCCGATACGCAAGCATCATCGTTGATCGGTCAAACAGTTTTGGTCGATCTACAAGCGTCCACACCTTTGACGATGTCGATGTTCAGCGATCAACAACAATTGCTGCCCGACGAGGCCTTAACTAGCGCAGCGATTCAACAGGGCAATTATCCAGTTGATCTTGCAGTCGGTGATCAGGTGCGTTTAATCACGGTGCCCGACATTGCGTTAAGCCAATCATCTCAACCCGAGATGTTCGACCAAGTCGTCACAATTTGGTCTTTGAATAAAAGTGAAAATAATGACATTGTGCTTGTCACATTTCGCAGTTCGCTCGATTTATCCATGGCGATTGCTCGTGCCGGCGAAGTTCACATAGTTCGAGTTGCAAACTTTCAACAACAAGCTTCAATCACAAAGTCGCAAGACTAATGAATCTCGTCGACGCGTTACAGCCAATGGTCATTGACCGGCAACTGGTTAACGCTTTGGCTGCGCGACTTGGCGATCTTCTCGCCGATGAGCGCCTTGATCGTCGCGCAAGAAATCTTCGCGAGCCTACCAATGACGAAGAGCACGACTTTGCCCGCACGGCTGTGCATGCCGAACTTCTACGTCTGGCCGCTGTTCGGCGATCCGAAGGTAAATCCGTATTAACCGTTTTTGATGAGGCGGCGATTTCGTCAGCAGCAATTGCCCAGGTTCTCGGTCTTGGTCGGCTACAGCCGTTACTTGAAGACAACGAAATCAGCGACGTGCATGTGCGGGGCAATTGTCGAGTCTGGGTCAAACTTCGCAACGGTCATCGCGAAACGCGAGACCCAATCGTCGATACCGACGAAGAATTGATCGAACTCGTGCGTCGAGCAGCAACTCGACTTTCGCGCCAAGAGCGTCGCTTCGATGCCGGCACTCCTGAACTAAATATGCAACTGCCCGACGGTTCGCGGCTGTTCGCAACAATGGAAGTCTCACTGCGACCAAGTTTGATCATCCGTCGTCATCGCTTCGACATCTCGAGTCTTGAAGAGTTGCGCCTGCGCGGTTTGCTAACTGAAGAATTGCAAGAATTTCTCACAGCAGCGGTTCGCGCCAGAAGAAACTTCGTCATCGCCGGCGGCACTGGCTCAGGCAAAACAACTTTGCTTCGCGCACTAATTAACGAAGTTCCACCCAGCGAACGCTTGGTGACGATCGAAGATGCATACGAACTGGGTCTCGACCACTTCGAGCATCTGCATCCTGATCATGACGCTCTGCAATCACGACCTGCCAACATTGAAGGTCAAGGCGAAATAACTCTCGCTGACCTCACTCGGATGGCTCTGCGCATGGACCCAGATCGCGTTATCGTCGGCGAAGTTCGCGGCGCCGAGGCATTTCCGATGCTGCTGGCCATGAGCCAAGGCAACAACGGCTCAATGTGCACGATGCATGCCGATTCGACTCGATCGGTGTTCCCAAAACTTGCCGCCTATGTATCAATGGCGTCGACCGGTTTGCCAATTGACACGGTCAATTTGTTGCTTGCCAGCGCGCTGCACTTTGTCATTTACATTGACAACAGCAATACCTGGCGCCAAGTGACCTCGGTGCGTGAAGTCGTCGACTCTGACGGCTCAAACATTATTTCTAACGAGATCTTTTCACTCGATAAAAACGGTGATCTGATCAAAGCATTTCCACTTCGTGAATCAACCCGTGAACTCCTCACAAAATATGGCTATGACGATCGGGGCGATTTATGATCACTACTTTTGCAAGTCTGCTTTGCGGTGCAGCATTTGGTTTAGGTTTATTCGGCGTTTTGTTCACTCTAAAAAAATCAACCAGCATCGCCAACAAAAGACACTTCAGCATTCGTGAAGTTAAAACCAAGTTTCTCAACTCGGTCAAATTTTTTGGCGGACCAGCCGTAGCTATCGTCGCATATCTGTTGACCGCTTGGCTTCTTGTCAGCGTAGTAATCGGCCTAGTCGTCAGTGCCGTGCCGGCTCTCAAGTCAAAGCAACGGTTGCGTCGTGATGAGCGTGGTCTCGCCGACGCAATCGCAACATGGACAGAACAGTTGCGCGACACATTGGCTGGCGCGCACGGGCTCGAGCAAGCCATCGTCGCAACTTCAGTGCATGCACCACTTGCAATCTCAAGTGCAGTTAGTCGACTCAGCGCACAAATCAAATATGGCAAACTAAGCAACGGTTTGCGCAGATTCGCCGAAGATGTCGACCATCCGATCAGCGATTTCGTCTCGGCGGCATTAATCACCGCCACCGAATATCAGGCTCGAGATTTAGCGCAGCTATTGGGTCATCTCGCGCAGTGTGCCCGCGACGAAGGTCGCATGCGCACACGCATCTGGGTTGGTCGTGCCCGCACGCGAAGCTCGGTTCGAATCATCACATTCGTAGTAATTGGTTTTGTATGTGCACTTATCGTATTTAATCGCGAATATTTAAACGTCTATTCGTCGTTTGAAGGCCAAGTCATTTTGAGTGGCATCTTCATTTTGTTTGGCTGTTCGCTGATCATGCTCGATCAATTCTCGCGTATCGCCGCACCGCAAAGATTCATTCGTCGTCGCGAGACAGCCAGTTAGCCAAATGTTGATCCTCACAATAATTTTTGGCTCGCTATTCGGCCTGGGTCTTTTCTTGCTGGTCCGCCCAGGTGCATTAACAAACCGTGTTGCACAATTGCGCAATCGACTTGAACACGGCATGATCTGGCTCGTGCGTCGCGCCCAAACTCAACATCGTGCCGATCTGGCAATCGTGGGTTATCAAGCGTCCGAGATGGTTTCACGCAAACTCGCGACGATGTTCATCGCCAGCGCCTCGGCGCTTGGTCTGATCGTCGTATTCAGCGCCTCATTTCTGCAAGTTTCAAAGATTTTTGTTTTGTTTATCCTGTCGACAGTCGCAACAATCGGATTTTTTTTGCCAGACACTCAAGTGCGAGCCAAGGCCAAATCTCGCCGCCAAGATTTTTTGCATGCTTTCTCTAGTTATTTAGATCTCGTCAATGTTTTGCTCGCGGGTGGCGCGGGCACCGAGACAGCACTGATTGCCGCCGCCGAAGCAGGGGATGGTTGGTCATTTTCCGAAATACGCAACGCTTTGACTCGGGCACGCAGTTCGCGGCGGTCACCTTGGGTTGAACTCGCCACCCTCGGCACGACCTACAACATCACCGAGATTTCAGAGGTTGCAGGCAGCGTGCAACTTGCCGGCGAGCACGGAGCACGCATTCGACTCTCGCTCTCTGCACGCGCAGATTCTCTGCGCAATCGACACATGGGGGAGATTGAGGCCGAGGCACAAAGTGCGACCGAGCGAATGGGTATTCCGATGGTGCTGCTGTTCATCGCTTTCATTGCCTTGATTGGCTACCCGGCGGTGCACCTAGTGTTGGGAAGTTTTTGATGTACCGAACTTGAAACTCATTTACACAGTATTCACAAACAATAAATAACAGGAGGAATAATGACAGCAATGAAAGAAATATGGCAGTACTACTGGATTCGATTCACCGCCTCGGCACAACAAGACAGTGAACGGGGCGAAGTCAGTGCCACGACCGTCGTCATGGCTGCGGCTCTAATCGCTCTGGCGATTGCCGTTGGTGCGACAATCACCAGCCGAGTAACAGACAAAGCAAATTCACTCGACCTTGGCTAGCCCCTGGTTTAGCAACCACAACTTGTGAAAAGAATCGACAGCACGGTTGAACCCGGTGAGACGGTCGTTCAGGTTGTCATCGCCGTGCCAATCGTGCTGTCAATGTTGCTAATCGCGATTCAAGCGATGCTGTTCATGCACTCAGCGCACATCGCGACTTTGGCTGCAAGCAAGGGTGCAAGTGTGGCGGCTAACACTCAAGGCGATGTCGTGCTGGCGCTAAATTCGGCCACTCAAACCGTCGCTGAACTCGGCGCGCGACTAATTGGCACGCCAACAGCCAATATTGCGGATGGTTTTGCGACCGTGCAGATACGTGTTGCTGTTCCGAATGTCGCACCATTTTTTCCAACTTCAGTTTTACGCCAAGGCGAAGAGCCTCTAGAGAGCTTCGTCCAAGAAGACGACAGATGAAAACACATTCTGGTTCGGTCACCGTTGAAATGGTGCTATTGACACCTGTTTTAATGGTCTTGATTTTGTTCGGTGTCTATTCTGGGCGAGCATCTGAGTCGCTCATTCAGGTTCGACACGCCGCCGATCAAGCGGCGCGTGGGGCTTCAAAAGTAAGTCGTTCGCGTATCGAGGCAACTGCTTTTGAAGTCGCACAACGTACTTTGGCTAATAGTGGCACCTCTTGCCGTGATTTTTCTATCGAGACATCTTTGGTGAGTCAGGGCAATAACAATGCTGTTCGCGTGGCAATTGAGTGCACCATTAATACACAGGGGATTTCGCTTCTCGGTCTGTCAACACGACGCGTCAGTGCATCGTCAACCGAAGTCATAGATCGCTGGCGCGTCGATTCATGAAATGCAAACTCTCTACCACGACTGAAAATGGTGTCGTCTCTGCTCTTGTAGTTGGCTTAATGATGACTTTTATAGTCTGCGCAGGGCTGGGTGTCGACGGTGGCCGACTCGTCGCTATTCGAATTGAACTTGCCGATCATGCCGAAAACGCAGCCCGCGTCGGCGCCCAAGAACTCACCGAACTGCGCAGTGGCGAACCAACAATTGATGAAAGTCAAGCGCGAAGTTCAGTCTCGAACTACTTGGCGCTGCATGATTTAGACGGTGAAGTCGCGACTACCTCAAATTCGGTAACGGTAACGGTTAGTCAAGAAGTTGAGATGACACTTTTGCAACTATTTGGCGCAACAAATCATTTACTCTCAGTGACTCGCACCGCCGCACCAAGCGACCACTAGCCATGCACATCGCAACAGTCTTGAGCGACCAAGTCGGTTTGCCTCAGAGCCAACTGGTGATAAAAATAATTGGGCTGGTACTCGCAGGTCTAATTGCATTTATTGTCGTGCACTTAGGTTTTGACTTATTGCGCTATCTGGCATTTCGATTTAGGTTTCGTGAATCATTTATTCCGCGTAGTTGGCCGGTTGTTTTCATCGTCAGTTTATGGACCATGCTCACGCCGACTCGCAGTTTCGCACTGGGTATCGGGTCTTCGGAAAGTGTTGTTCAAGTTGAGAATCACCCAGAGTCAAGACCGTTTGGTTCAATTAATTCGTTGCTTACTTGCTCGGTTGTCGTTTCTGGTTTATTGATTGAAATTGGCAAGGTGCGCGGGCGTCAATTATGCAAGCTTGAAATTAATTCACGTCTGAGCCACCCATCTGCCACGGCAATGCTCACCGAGATCAGCCTGCATGCGGTAACCCAATCGCAGCCTGAACCAGATAAAGCGCTATACCTTGCCATAAATTCTGATCGGCCCGTCTTCGTGCCTATGGGTAAAAGCAAATCGCTACTAGTGCATATTGATCTTGGTGAAAACTCGGTGGTGAACATCCTTGGCGACAACCGTGAAATGAGTGAAGCAGTGTTCAAAGCACTGATGTTGTCGACACTTTTTGCCGCTAGTAGTAAATCTCAAACTATTTTTTACTCTCTAACTCTGAACGCCGATTCCTGCTTTTCCGGGATATCAGTAGCTTCGTCTTTTGCTGAAGTTCTGCAGTCAGCCAGAAATTCAGAAACCAAGTCAATTTTATTTTCTCGTGAAATTCTGAGCGATCATGAATTTATGCAACTAGGTGAAAACGGAATCTCTCTAGTCTGCTTGCACTCGAGTTCAAACTCGACAACTTGTTTGCGAGTCGAAAATGGTCAGTGGTACATGTCGCCGCAGAATATCCCGATCAGCCCATTTGGTTTATCTGTGGCTCAAGTTTCGGCGCTGAGTGAACTATTCACAGATACTGTGCGATGCGCCGAACAAGCCTCTTTAAATGCACTTGCAATTCTTGGATCTGTCGGGGATTGGAAGGTTCTTGTGCGCACGCTCGGACCTGTTGATGTACAGCTATCTGACGGCACAATCATTAAATTTGAAAAATCTAAGACCAAAGAACTTTTGGCGTGGCTGACCAATCATCGGTCAAGACCGACGCGAAGTGCAGCCCGAACCGCGCTTTGGGAGTTCAACGTCGCAGACGCAACATTCACGAATGTGATTTCAGATATTCGCCGAACGCTCAATCAGACGCATCTGCTTGAACCATTCGAAGAATGGATTCCACGCACGTTTAGTGATCAATTGCCATTTCATGTCTCAATCGTAAGTGACGGCGAACTATTGCAGGCCTGTATTAATCGCGCCAAAAACCTGCAACCTGCAGAAGCAGTAGCCGATTTACATCGTGGTCTTGAGTTGGTCCGCGATCTACCATTTGCTGGCACGGGTTACCTTTGGCCCGACGCCGAAGGCATTACATCCCAACTGGTTTTAACCGTGATAACTGCGGCATGTATGGCGGCAGAACTTGATCTAAGGCGCGGCGAAACAGACGGGGTGTTCTGGGCAACTGCTCAAGGGCTTAAAGTCTTGGGCGCCCACGAAGAATTGTTTGCTCTACGCATGCGAGCTCATGGTCTACGAGGTGATTTGGCTGGTGTGCGTTTCGAGTTTGAGTCGTACAAGCGGGCAATGCTTTCAGATTCTTTGCAAATTATTGAGCCGTCTAAAAAACTCGTTGCGCTGTGTCGTGAATTGACTGCGCCTCACTCGGTCGCCCTAGCGCGGTAGGTGCTTTCGCCCGATACCAGTGCGCAAGGCAACACCCCAACGCGTTACCAAGACCATCGACTCACGCATGATCTGCGTATTCATCTTCGAGTCGCCGTATGCACGGTCGACATAATTGATCGGCACTTCGACAATGGCACCAAGCTTGTTGCGCGAAATCACAAATGCCGTCTCAGTCAAAAATGCGTAACCGTCAGCAGTCAATTCGGCAACATTAATTTGCGTCAAACTCTTGGCTGAATAGGCGCGAAAGCCGCTCGTGCAGTCTTTGAGTTTTAATCTCAGGCAAAACGCCGTATACCGATTGCCCCATCGTGACAGCAATTTGCGAAATCGCGACCAGTTTGTGATTTCGCCACCGACGACATAACGCGAGCCGATCACCAGGGCGGTGGTGTCGTTAACTAGGGCTATCAGTTGTTCAAGAACTAGGGGGTCATGCGAAAAGTCGGCGTCCATCGTGGCGACAATCTCGTAGCCGTCGGCGATTGCCGCAAGCATTGCTTCACGGCTGGCTGCGGCATAACCGCGCTTGCCAGAGCGAGTCATCACAGTAATTTTGCCCAACTGGGTGGCAACCTTTTGGGCGATCTGCGATGTGCCATCTGGACTGTTGTCATCAACCACCAAGATGTCGGTGTTAGGTGCGTCTCGGCGAACTTGGGTTAAAAAGCGTTGAACGTTTTCGGCTTCGTTGTATGTCGGAATAATTACAACTGCACGCACTGGCTAAACGCTACTTGACCGATAAACCAGCGAGTGCGAGTGCTTGGGCCACAGTTTCGGCAGGCTCAAGTTTGATGCCAGAAATTTTTATATCTTTGGCACTGCTCGCTGGAATAATCGCCCGCGTGAAACCCAAGCGTGCTGCTTCACCAAGTCGTCGTGCGGTGTTGCTGGCTTGACGCAGTTCGCCAGCCAAGCCAACTTCGCCGCATGCGACAAGATTTTCAGCCAGTGGTGTGTTTGTTGCCGCCGAAACAAGTGCCAAACATAAACCCAAATCAGCGCCTGGTTCACTCAACTTCACGCCACCCACGACTGAAGCGAACACTTCGTGCTGAGCGAGATTTACGCCGGCACGCCGCTCAAGCACAGCCAGCAACATCGCTAGACGACCAGCATCAACACCTTGGGCCGACCGTCGCGGCGAAACATGAGACGGCGATAAATTAGTCAGCGCCTGAACTTCAACCAGCAACGGTCGATGTCCTTCGAGTGCCGGCACCACAATTGAACCAGGCACACCGGCGCGTCGGTCGGCTAAAAACAGTTTGCTCGCATCGGGCACACTGCGCAGGCCGAGTTCGGTCATCTCGAATAGTCCCAATTCGTTTGTTGAACCAAATCGATGTTTTACCGCGCGCAATAATCGCAGCGCATGATGCCGTTCGCCCTCGAAAGACAAAACAGTGTCGACAACATGTTCGAGCACACGCGGCCCGGCAAGCCCACCATCTTTGGTGACATGGCCGACCAAAACAATCGGCAGATCGCGCGCCTTGGCTTCTTGCACGAGTCGATGTGCGCAACCCCGAACTTGCGAAACAGAACCAGGCGCCGAATTTAATTGCGGATCAGCGATCGCCTGAATGCTGTCGATGATCACAAGTTGGGGCTTTACCTGGTCGATCGAATTAATAATGTTCGTCAGCGACATCTCGGCGACAAGCCACAAATCTGGTTTGATCGCCCCGAGTCGCTCGGCTCGCAACCGCACTTGTTGCGCTGACTCTTCGGCGGTCACATAAAGCGTCTTGCCCGACCACGCGGCGAGCAGTTGCAATAACAAAGTTGATTTGCCGATGCCTGGTTCTCCACCAAGAAGTGTCACCGAGCCAGGCACGAGACCACCACCCAACACGCGATCTAGTTCTTCAACACCAGTCAGGGTGGGTTTTGAAACTTTGGCGTCGAGCGCATCAATTGGTTTTGGCTCACCCGGCGGCACAAGAGCCATGCCAGTGGCGACTGAAATTAGTTCTTCGTCACCTTCGACATCCTCAACGAGGCTGTTCCAAGCGCCGCACGCACCGCATCGACCTGCCCATTTCGGCACGGCAGCACCACATTCAGTGCATCGATATACGGTGCGAAGTTTTACCATCTCGCACTAGACATTATTCGCTGGGTGTGCGACTCGCTACACGGCGCTTGTAAGCGACTCTGAGGATTATGACTGCGATAAACAGCAGCCATGCGAACAACAGAAACTTGAACACGTTTGCGACTAGTCGTGCCACCGTTGCTTTAACCGCAGTATTTCGCGAAGTTGTCAACACCGATTGCTCGCTGCCATCTAGTGGTACCCGCCACGTCACCGTGTTCTCGGTGTCGATGCCGGTCGTGCGCTCAATTACACCCGGCAAAATGGCGACGAAATCAATCGTCATTGCTTTGCCAAGGTCAAGGTCTGCTTGTCGCAAGTTTTCGGCAAATGGTGCGCCACCAATCGTGTTCAGCAAACGCGCGTCAGCAAACGCGCTTAGCCCGCCATCTGCTTGCAAACTGCCGTCAAGTTTGAAAGTCGAATCTGTATCTTTGCCGCTGCGAGTCAGTGACATTTGTTTAAACGGACCAAACTCGCCACTCAATTGAGTGAGCAGTGCGCCTGCTTGTTCGGCATTATCAAACGTGTGCGTCAGTGAAACTTGAAGTCCACCGTCCACAGTTTTGTTGGGCCGTGTCACAACCCAGCCGGCGGTCGTCGCGTCATCAAAGCGTAAGTCATCGGCTAGATTCGGCGCTTTAGCCAAAACTTCCGAGTCGGCGATCATGTTGACCGTCACCACACCTGCACCGTTTTGCCCGACATCAAGCGTGACAACTGTATTTACTTGGCACGAGCACAGCCCGAGCACCGTCGCAATCACTGCGACGAATTTCAGGTTCACGCGTTTTGCCTAAGCACGCTGACGCACGCTCACGCCGAGATCACTCGGTTGTTGGTGTTGTCTCGCCAGCGCCAGCAAGTTCAACAGCGACTGGTGGCGCAAAACCTTCGACAGCCTTAAACGAGAAACGTTTTTCTCCGGCAGTTTCAGGGTCATCTTCAATGCCGACAACAATAATTTCACCGGCATGGAAGACTTTGTTCAAGAGTTTTTCTGAAAGAGGATCTTCAAGGAAGCGTTGCATCGCTCGGCGCAAAGGTCGAGCACCGAGTTGTGGGTCGTAACCCCGTTTAGCCAGCAGTTCTTTGGCCTCAACGGTGAGTTCAAGACCGAGACCAAGACCTTCAAGTTGGCTAGTCAAGCGCTTGCTCATTAAGTCAACCATCTGCACAACTTCGCTCATTGCCAACTCATGGAACACGATTACTTCGTCGATGCGGTTGAGAAACTCAGGTTTGAACTGCACCTTCAGCGCCTCGTTGACCTTGTCACGCATGCGTGCGTACGAAAGTGCCTCGTCATTTTTGCCGAAGCCCACATTGGCTTTGCGCAAATCTTGCGTGCCCAAGTTTGAAGTCATGATCAACACGGTGTTTCTGAAGTCGGTGCTGCGACCTTGTGCATCTGTCAGACGTCCTTCTTCAAGAATCTGCAACAGCGTGTTGAAAACATCTGGGTGCGCTTTTTCGATTTCGTCGAACAACACCACTGAGAACGGTTTGCGACGCACAGCCTCGGTCAACTGGCCGCCTTCTTCGTAGCCGACATAGCCCGGTGGTGAGCCAACCAGGCGGCTAACCGTGTGCTTCTCCATGTATTCGCTCATGTCAAGGGCAATCAAAGCTTGTTCGTCACCAAACAAGAACTCCGCCAAAGTTTTCGCCAGTTCGGTCTTGCCGACACCAGTTGGTCCTAAGAAAATAAACGAACCGCTCGGACGCTTCGGGTCTTTCAACCCTGCGCGAGTTCGACGAATGCTCTGACTGACTGCTTTGAGGGCATCTTCTTGGCCGATGATCCGCTTGTGCAGTTCGGCTTCCATGTTCAGCAACTTGGCCGTTTCTTCTTCGGTCAACTTGAAAACTGGAATACCCGTCCACATGCTCAAAACTTCGGCAATGGATTCTTCGCTGACTTCGTCAAACAAGTCAATGCCTTGGGCTTTGACGTCGACTTCTTTTTGCGCACGCTCTTCAAGCAACGAGCGCTCTTGATCGCGCAAGCGACCGGCTTCTTCAAAGCGTTGTTCTTCGACGGCGCGCTTCTTTGCTTCTTGCACATCGTTGATTTTGTTTTCAATTTCCTTCAAATCTGGCGGCGTGGTCATCCGCTTAATTCGCAACCGACTGCCTGCTTCGTCGATCAAGTCGATCGCCTTGTCTGGCAAGAAGCGATCTGAGATATATCGGTCAGCGAGGTTGGCCGCCGAAACGAGAGCCTGATCGGTGATCGTCACGCGGTGGTGGGTCTCGTACTTGTCGCGAATGCCCTTGAGAATTTCGATCGTGTGAGCAACTGTCGGCTCATCAACTTTGACCGGTTGAAAGCGGCGTTCAAGCGCAGCATCTTTTTCAAAATGCTTTCTGAATTCGTCAAGTGTCGTCGCGCCAATTGTTTGCAGTTCACCACGTGCCAACATCGGCTTCAAAATTGACGCAGCATCGATCGCACCTTCGGCGGCGCCCGCACCGACAAGCGTGTGAATTTCATCGATGAACAAAATAATGTCGCCTCGGGTCTTAATTTCTTTGAGCACCTTCTTCAAGCGTTCTTCAAAGTCGCCGCGATAGCGACTTCCCGCCACGAGCGCACCCAAGTCGAGTGTGTATAACTGTTTGTTGGTCAAAGTCTCTGGCACTTCGTTGGCCACGATTTTCTGTGCCAGACCTTCGACGATCGCCGTCTTGCCGACACCGGGCTCGCCGATCAACACAGGGTTGTTTTTGGTGCGTCGCGACAAAATTTGCATCACGCGCTCCATTTCTTTGTGGCGACCAATAACTGGGTCAAGTTTTTTGTCGCGAGCGAGTTGGGTTAAGTTGCGGCCGAACTGATCCAGAATCTGACTGCCACCTTTTTCTTGTGGCGTATCTTTCGTGGTGGCAGTTTCGCCTTCACCTTTGCCACCAGGGCCCTGATATCCACTCAACAACTGAATGACTTGTTGGCGAACTCGCCCGAGGTCTGCGCCAAGTTTGACCAGCACTTGTGCTGCGACACCTTCGCCCTCGCGAATCAGGCCAAGCAAAATATGTTCGGTGCCGATGTAGTTATGGCCGAGTTGCAACGCTTCACGCAACGAAAGTTCGAGCACTTTTTTTGCCCGCGGAGTAAACGGAATGTGACCCGACGGTGACGAACCACCCTGGCCGATGATCTCTTCAACTTGCGCACGCACCGCCTCGAGCGAAATGCCGAGCGCTTCCAAACCTTTGGCGGCGACACCTTCGCCTTCATGAATCAGGCCCAGCAAAATGTGCTCGGTGCCGATATACGAGTGGTTGAGCAAGCGGGCTTCTTCTTGGGCGAGAACTACGACTCTGCGGGCCCTGTCTGTAAATCTTTCGAACAATTCTGACCACCTTGTGAGACAAATGAGTGAACTGTCATAAAGTGTATCGGCGCGAGTGTGATGATTTATGTAGCGCGTGACCAGCCTCACAACGCTTAGTTCGTAAATTCACAAGGCGAGTTGCCTAGCCTGTGGATATGGCCGTTTCCTCGCCGCTACTTTCGTTGCCGCTGATGGATGTCGATCGTCGGCGAGTCGAGTCGGCTTTATTGAGTGCAGTAAAAACACGCGAATCACATCTCAACGAACTCGCCACACATTTAATCATCGCCGGTGGCAAAAGATTGCGCCCCGTGTTGACGATCGCTGCGGCGTCGGTTGGCAACGACAAACCGGTCAGCGAAGACGTAATTCAGGGCGGCATTTCGTGCGAGCTTGTTCATCTCGGTTCGTTGTATCACGACGATGTTATGGATGAAGCGGCCACTCGGCGCGGTGTCGAAACGGTAAACGCCCGTTGGGGCAATCTGCAGGCGATTCTTGCCGGAGACTTTTTGTTGGCAAAAGCCTCAGAGATCGCCGCTGCGCTCGGCACCGAGGTTGCGACATTGTTGGCACGAACCATCGGCAATCTTTGCGAAGGACAGATCGAAGAACTAACAAAGGCCTTTGATGTCTCGAGATCAGTGCCGTCGTATTTGGTCAGCATCGAGGGTAAAACTGCTTCGTTGTTTGCAACATCTGCCCGTATTGGGGCACTGGTGGCTGGTCATGATCGCGCAGTTGTTGAAGCACTGACCAGTTATGGCGCCGCATATGGCATGGTGTTTCAAATAGTCGACGACATTTTGGATGTAATCGCGACCGACGCAGAACTTGGCAAGCGGGCAGGTCACGACATGGAAGAAGGTGTCTACACATTGCCCGTGCTGTTGACCCTGAAGAGTGACTCACCTGACGCACTTGAACTGCGCGACCTGCTCGGACGACCATTTACGGGTAATGATCGCGACACAGTACTTTCGATTGTTCGCTCAAACACCGGCATCGCTCATGCAATTGAAACCGCCCGCGAATATGTGGCGATCGCCGAAGGTGAATGCGCTAAGTTGCCTGCATCAAGCGCGACAATCGCGCTTCGTGAAGCACCGCGGGCACTGCTCGATTCAGTAATTCGATAACAACGAAAATCATTCGCTAGTCAGCGAAGTTCGTGGACCCGCAAGATCAGTTCCCGTGAATCTGGGTCGAGTTGGCGACCAGCGATTCGTTCAGTGAGGATTATTGCTTGAGCCGTGTCGTCGACCAAACCTGACCATCTGATGTATCCACCCATTAGACCATGCAGCCGCTCGCTGACTTCTTCGGCGTGCACGACGATTTTTAGACCCCGTTGCAACAACTTTGAGAGCTCGGTGTAAAACGACTTCAACCATGGGTCTAGCTCGTCTGGGTGTGGCATCGGGCGATGTTGGTATGGAATCTGCAACTCTTCGTAACTATGCAAATTATGCGGCGCTGTGCTGATTGAAATTACGCAACCAAATTCGTTTTCACGCAACCAAATAATCTCTTCTTGGCGTCGCACTCGACGATGGTTGACACCGAACCCACCGGGGCGCTCACAAATGGCGAGTTTGTCTTTGATGATCCAAGTTAAGTGTCTGGGCAAAATGCCAAGAGCCCACTTACCGCGCAGTTTTTGTGGCACTAGTGCATCCTTTAATTCGACAAGCCACTAGTTATTGAAATGACCAACATCGAGAGAACACAATACCACAGTAAAGTTACGCTGTTTTTGGTTTCTAGAACTTTTTATTTGTCGGGGAAATTTAAAATTATTGTTTTGTGTTGATCTGCAGACGCTGTTGACTACGCCGAACCTCGCGGCTCATTCCGATTTCACATGCAGTCGTCTTGCCACGGGCAACATCCAAGACCCGTTCAACCGTTGCCGCATCTGGTGGGTAGACGTCAGTCAGCCAATTTCGAATCGCACGTCGTGCCACGGCAAGTGGCGCACCAGCAACGGCTTTGGCATTGGTCGGGTCAATTTGCTTTGCAAGTTCGTCAAGAACTTGAGCGTCATCACGAAATAATTCAGCCTGGCGTGCCAAAATCGGCGCCACATCTCGTTGCGAAATATCGTTCATCAGCGGCATCAATTGGTGGCGAACCTGATTTCGCAAAAACTTTAGGTCCGAGTTTGATGGGTCGTTAACGCATTTGATCGCCAAGTCTTGACACAAGCGTTCGGTCTCGCTGCGTCGCAGATTCAAAATTGGATGGTTGAAGTTCTTCTGCATCCCAGCAAGGCCCTGCAGACCCGCACCACGCAAAAGGTTGATCAAAAGTGTTTCTGCCTGATCATCAGCGGTGTGTCCAGTGGCGATATCTCTAGGCAACACTGCGTATCTTGCGTCGCGTGCGCGAGCTTCAAGATTCGAACCCGGTTCAACTGCAATCGTCTTGCTGACAAACTCGGCGCCGAGTTGTTTGACAATTTTGGCGACCGTATTTGCTTCTTGATCCGAGCCCGGGCGCAGCGAATGATCAACATGAAATGCCGTGACTTGGCAACCGTTTAGAACTGCGAGCAGCAACATCGCCATGCTGTCTTGCCCACCCGAAACCGCACAGTTGATTTGTTCGCCAGGCTTCGGAAAATTGCACCGGGTCAGTAGTTCGACCGCAAACTTGTTTGACTTGAGTTCGGCACGAAGGGCGTTCATCGGCCCCAGCCGGTTATTTCTGCGCTTGTTGTTGGCGACGGTTCGGATATTTAAGAGCGGTTACCGACTTCAAATAGCCGGCCACCAAACCAATCAGTGCACCAATGCCGGCGATCAGCAAGCCGGCACCCAACCACCAATGCCATACAACTGCAGCAATCATCGGCGTAATGCTAGCGATTATTTGTTTAGTAAGCCAATCAACTGTCTATTTCTTTGGTGTGCTCTGGTGCGGCAAGTTGCCGCGGCGCGGAATCAATATTTGAAATCTCGGTTAGTTCAGCAGATGTCACACCCGCATCTTTGAACTTTCGCAGTGTGGCCAACATTCGACCCTCGATTGAGCCGACCATTTTGTTGTATGCAGTAATCGCAGTTTCAAGGCCACGACCAGTCTTGTCGACACTTTCGAGCACGGTGTCCACGCGTTCGTATAGTTCGCGACCCATAGATGCGATCTTCTCGGCGTGTTCGGCAATCTGAAAGGCTTGCCAACCCTTGGCTACAGCGAGCAATAGTGCCAACAAGTTAACTGGTGAAGCGATCAATACTCGACTGCGCATCGCGACCTCAAGCAGGCTGCTGTCGGCACGCAAAGCGTCGGCCAAGAACGACTCACCAGGAATAAACATGATCACATACTCGGGTGAGCGCTCGAACTGCTCCCAATATTTTTTATCAGCCAGAACTTTGGCGTGACTAGCCATCGCCTTGGCGTGTTCATTGAGAAGTTGTTGGCGCAATGTCGGATCTGAAGTTTCTTGTGCCTTGAGATACGAGTCAAGTGGCGACTTTGAGTCGATCACGACGCAGCCATCATTCGGCAATTTGATCACGGCATCTGGTCGTTGAGTTTTGTCATTACCCGAAACGGTTGTCTGTTCGAAAAAATCGCAGTAGGGCAACATGCCAGCAAGTTCAATTACATTGCGCAACTGTTGTTCGCCCCATGCACCACGCGCGCTTGTCGATTTGAGGGCTGATTGCAGAGCCGAGGTGGTTTGGTTCAGTGTGTCGATTTGTTTACTAATGGTTTCGGCGACGCCAACCGTATTCGTGTAGTTCGATTGCAGCGAAGTTACTGCGTTGCGCAGTTCGTTCATTTGGGTCGCAACTGGATCTAGCAAACTCTTTGTTTCGGTCGCCAATGTTTGCGTACGCGCCTGATAGGTGCGATCAATTTGCAAGTTGACATTCTCGAGGGCTTGTTGCGTGGCTTTGCCAACTTGGGCGTCAACCGCGGTGCGCACCGCATCAATCAGCGCAGTCTGGTCAAAGTTTTGCGGAGCCACAGATAGGTTGCCACCGCTGTTTTGGCGGAGCAACATGACGCCGAGACTGAGCACTGCAACGACCAGTAATCCAATGATGATTTCCATCACCACAGTGTGGCACGGGGGTGTGACTGGTGAGATCGCGACTCAAATCATGTGTAGATTGACGAGATGGCATCAGCAAAAATTATGGATAGCCCAGTCGGCTGGGTGCAAGATCACATTCGTACATATATCGACAGCAACGGCGCCGAGGGCCATATTTGGCGTGGAGTTCCCACTTTGCTGCTCACTACAACTGGTCGAAAGTCGGGCACATTGCGTCGCACGGCGTTGATCTACGGCCGAGACGGAGATGATTATGTGATCGTCGCGTCCAAAGGTGGCGCCCCAAAAAATCCGTTGTGGTACGAAAACCTGGCGATCAATTCGAAGGTGACAATTCAAGTCGGACCAGATGTTTTTGACTGCATCGCTTCAACTTATGAAGAGCACGGCAGAGCCGGTGAGCATCGCCAAAAAGTGTGGGATTCACTGGTTGCAATTTGGTCGGGTTTCGGCGAATATCAAGTCAAGACCGAACGCCGCATTCCACTTGTGCGGTTGAAGAAAGTTAGTTAGCCGACTGTTTTCCGGCGTTTAGGAAAACAGCCAAAATAATTAGTGGAATATAGGCCACTAGCAATCCGGCAACCGGCAACAGTTTGCCGTCGGCTACGAGCCAGGCGATCGGTAGCAACCAAAAAATATTGATCGCGCCGACACCAAGCGAAACCGGCAGGTGACGGTTCATCCTTTTGGCCAGGTGTTGATAAGCATGTGTGCGGTGAGCGATGTAGACACGTTCACGCGCAATAATTCTTCGCAGCAAAGTCACGGTTGCATCCGAAACAAACACGCCAAGCATGATTATCAGTGACCATGCAATAAGTGGTTCGTCTTTTGCCACGAGGATAGATATCGCGGCGATCGTAAACCCGATGAATCCACTGCCAACGTCGCCGAGAAATATTTTTGCTGGTGGCAGATTTAAGAAAGCAAAGCCGATAACCGCCGTGCCTAGAACCGCAGCCACATACCAAAGATTGCTTTCGGTTTTAACCACCAACAGCATCGCGACCGATGAACTCATGGTTATTGTTTGCACTGTGGTTATCAAATCAATGCCGTCCATAAAGTTGAACAAGTTGAGTAACCAAACCAAATAAATCACCGCAGCGATGTCGCCGGCAAGACCAAAGTTAATTGCTGACTCTGCTAGCGGCAACGGCGGCAGTCCGTCTGCAAGTGCGACAGCCAAAATTGCGACACAAAAATGTCCGACAAGTCGCCACTTCGCCGAGGTCAGTCGCCCCAGATCGTCCAGGCGACCGATTATCGCAACGCACGTGCCAGGTAGCGCAAGCGTCAAAAATATGCGATTTGAAATCGTGTCGTTCAAAAGCAGAACTAACAGACCAACAACGAATGAAATGACGATTGCTATTCCCGCGCCATGTGGCGTCGGTGAAATATGTGAACTTCGCTCATTGGGTATATCGAGTTGATTATTTTTAAGTGCTCTTTTTCGGATCAGGGCAGTCAACGCGAAACCCATTACCGCAATGACTGGAATCAGCGTGATCACTTGTTGCTGCTTTGAAACCAGTCAACTGTTGCAGATATCTCGTCTTGCAGACTAAATGGGGCAGTCCAGTTGAGGTTTTGTTTCGTCTGTGAAATATCCAGTTGAAATGAACCACAAAGCCCGTCATAAGCGCGGGGCTTACCAATAACTTGGCTTCCAAATTTGAGGGCTCCGAGCGGCATCTTTATCAGACGTGCTGGTTTATCCAATGAATCTGCGATCATTTTTAACAAATCAGATGTTGAGACATCGTGATCATCTGAGGCGTTAAAAATCTGATTTTTTGCCGCTTCGCTTGTCGCACACTTGTCGATCAAATCTGCAAGATTTCGCACGCCTACAAGGCTGCGTAAATTTTGGGCGCCACCCAGCGGCAGGGGTAATCCAGTTTTTACCCATTTGATCATTGACAAAAAATTCGCCTTGACACCCGGACCGTAAACGAGTGGCGGACGAATAATCGTGTAACTCATTTGACTTTGCTGACTGATTTGTTGGATTGCTTTTTCGGCGGCAACTTTTGAGGCAGCATATGGCGAATCAAAATCTAAAGTGTCAGATGTCTTGAACGGATGGTTAGTCAAGCTTTGCTGTCCATAAATCACCGCAGTGCTGATAAAAATTAGGTGCTTACTATTCAAGGCCAACCGTTGCGCAAGTATCTCGGTCAGATCGGTATTAATTGATTTATAAATCTCAGAATCTGAACTCTTCGAAGAAACATGGGCACGACCCGCAAGGTGCACCAACACATCGCAGCGGTCAACTTGGGCGTGCCACTCGGTACTTGTCGCGGTAACTGTCCGTGCGTTGAGGGTTGCGACTTCGTGGCGAGTTTGGAGAAAAGGCACTAGATGTGAGCCGATAAATCCAGTTGCGCCAGTGACGAGAATCTTCATGATTAGTAGAACGAATCGTAAACGCTGTGCGTCTGGCGGATAATGATCTCATTGGAGAACTCGGTTTCGGCTTTGCGCCGATTTTCTGCCCCCATTTTTTTGCACAAATCAGGGTCACTGGCCAGTTTTTCGATCGCCACGGCAAGTTCTTTTGAGTTACGTGGTCGCACTAACAGGCCGTTAACCAAATGCGTGACTACTTCCCGACATCCAGGCACATCCGTCGTGACTATTGGCCGACCGACAGATGCAGCCTCAATCAACGACTTCGGAAGACCTTCGCGATACGAGGGCAGACAAGCGATGTGGCTGGCCGCGAGTAGTTCGGCGATGTCAGTTCGCGCCCCGAGCCAAGTGACATCTTTTGAGTCTGTTAATTCAATGAGTTGACTTGAAGTTAGTGAAGTCGGGTTGCCATCATCAACGTCACCGACTAATAAAAACTGCACCTTGCTGTTGGTTGCTCTGACGGTTCTTGCAGATTCAATGAATTCTTGCACGCCTTTGTCGCGCAACAATCTTGAAACCATAATCACAGTGACTGGTGCGTCTGGTTCTGGTTTTGCGGCAAATTTTATTGTGTCGACACCCGCGCCTTTGATCAAAAAAATTGACTCTTGTTTTGCAAACTTGCCGGAAATTAAGTTCTCAAAGTCATCTCGGTTTTCGATTATCACGCGGCTATTTGGTCTGCTCAAGACATAACGAATCAACGACTTAACAACTGGTCGCAGTACTCGTGCTCTGCTTTCTTTTGAGGTAAATACATAGCCCATGCCGACGGGGGCATTGACTACTTTGCTTGTCCCAGACAATTTGGCTGCGAGCGAGCCAAGGACCACGGGCTTGAGTGCGATGTTGTGCACGATGTCGGGCTTGATTTTTTTTAAAATTGACCGGAGTCGTAAAACCGTCGCGATTTCAGTCACCGGGTTCAGCCCCCGTCTGGAGAATTCGATATTTTCAACATTAAAGCCATGCTGTTTAATTTGCTCAGCGACATTTCGACAACGGGTAACGACACTCACCTTGTATCCCGCTTTTTTTGCGGCAACGGCCCGATCCAAAAAGTGTGAGGTAAAGAACCAATCCTCGGTGATTACATAGACAAGATGCCGTGAGGTCTCAACGCTGTTCATACTTTGGCTGGCGCCAGATCAGTTCCATGTTCGTCAACCTTCGCGTTGTTGCGCCTGCACAGACCCAAAAGTGCCAACACTCCCATCGTCGAGAGAAATGGCAAATTTTGTCGCGTTGAGTTGAAGTCTGTTTGCGCAGCAAGTCCAAGAAAAAACGTGAATGAAAGAAAAATTTGGATTCGCAACAAGTTCAACTCAAGTTTTTGATACATCAAAGTGACGACAAAACAAATCGGTATCAAAAATGAGTCGACGAAGAACAATCGGAGGGCGAGCAAGTCGAGAACCGGCAAGTTCACAGAATTTTCGTCAAATGTCAAGAATTGCAGACCGACCAGGTTTGAGAAAAATCTCCACCATGGATCTTGGTCAAATATCTCTGGAGTGACGATTGCGTTTCCTTCGCGGAGGTTTCTTCCGATGACATAGCCATAACTGCCGACAACGAAAGCAAAAATAGTTGCAGCAATAAGGCCAAGGTAGAACCTTTTGAGATCGATGCGTTTGAAGTATTTTGTGGCTATCCAGCCAAAAATTAGAGCCGCCGCAAGGTGGGGTCGCAACGGAATCAACAACAACAGGGATACTTGTTTCAAATAGATGTTTCGCCCAAGAAAAAAGTAAGAGGCGGCGAGCGCAATTTCAAGATCTCTTAAGCCGAGTGTCGAAAGAAATATAAACAGCGGTCCTGCAAAAAAAACCGCATGATATAAACGAATCGTCAGGTTGTTTCGCACAAGAAAGTTGGCGCAAATTCGGTAAAGCAGCAAAAGACACACCGCTTGCAAAAACTTCGTCGCGAGTATCGGCTCGATGCCAAAAATGTCAAGAAGCCTGACGGGCACGATTATCAAGTAGCGGTCGGCGACAAATTGATGTGGCGACAAAAGAAGTCCATTTGTCAACAATCGTTCATACATTTCTAGTTGTATCTGTTGATCGTTCGAGTAAAAAAGTGTCTGCTCGACACCGTATCTAAATTTGATTCCGACTACGGCTGCAGTCCAGGTAATCACATAGAGCACCGAGTAAGTGCTGAACTTGCCGTTATTCCGAGCGATCAATATCAGTGCCAGACCCAAGATAAAGGCTTGAACCGAATAGAAAAGCATCAGATGAAACCTGCCATCCAGTTCCATTTACCGCAGAGTTTTTGTTGCAATGTCCGCTTTGTGTCTGGACCCCAAACATCAATTCGTGGTATTTCAAGTGGTCGCGTTCCAACTTGATAAACGCCCCATTTGCTAGTGGCGGCAAACTTATAGCCAGTATCAGCCGCAAGCCGAACCACTTCGGCGTTAAACGAGCCATGCGGGTAACTCAGTGTTGTCACGGTTTTTTGAATTGTTTGTTCTAGCCACTCTTTGCTTTGTCGCAACTCGTTATGAACTTCTAAAGAAGACAACTCGGCCAGGTGAGTGTGTGAATGACCGTGGCTACCGATTGTCACCCCCGGAATTTTACTGAGCTCAATCAGTTGACTTTGACTCAGATAATTTGAGTTTCCCGAAGTTATGTTTTGTGAAGTTACAAAAACCGTAAACGGCAGTTTCTTGGCATCAAGAATTTTTGCAGCGACAGTTAGTGTGTCTCGATATCCGTCATCAAAAGTAATCGTCACACCCGATTTACTGGCACTATCCAGCGAAACTATTTTTGAATTTAGAGAATCACAGTGTTCAGCAAGCAGGTCTACATGTGCGGCAAAGTTCCACTCCGAAATCGAGTAAGTATCACTGCTACTATCGCTAGCACTATTGCTACTTTGATTGATTGAGTGATACATCAGCACTCGACGATGAAGGTCATATTCGGGTTTTGCCCGTTGCGCTGAACTAACCAGTTGAGCAAGGCGGTATTTCAACAGATTCATCTGGCGTTCAGCCCTTCAGCAGTGGTGAAGTCGCAAGTCGAGGATTTAAGAGGTTTTGCGATACCTAAGCAGTCTACCGATTATTGGTTGGATGATGAACGGTGATGCCGACTCCCATTCGCCAATGTATTCAATCTCTGTTGCTCCGGTGCCATGTTTAAAGTCGTAGACACCTTTATTATTAATTGGATCAACTCCACTTAGGTCGTAACTCTCAATTTTCAAGTCGGCACAGTGGTTGAAAAGAGCCCATGCAGTCACGTACGACGAATATTGCTTGCGGCCTTGTGGTGAAACGGCAGCAAAAATGTCCCAGGCTTTGTCGCCAAAGATCAGCGCACCGCGCATTGCCAGGGGATTGCCTGACTGATCATCGCATCTAAAAATTTTCAACTGGCTACTGCAACTGCTTATCAAAGAACTGATTGTCTCGCTATTTGGAATTTCGCTGTTTTCCGCAAGATCTTTATAGTCGGATAACTGTTTGTATAGATCGGCGACCGCACTCACGGTAATTTGCTGCCAAAGATATGGCGCCGTGTTGCGACCCTCGCCACGGCGTAAGTTACGTCCCCAGTTGGACGAAAGACCTTCGCGTCGCGCAGCCGCATCGTTGCCAAGCGCGTAGACCAAACTTAAGCCTGAGGAAAGTTTGTGTTTGACCTTGTGCCATTGGTTTGTTGTCAGTGATTGCTCGGTGGATAAATCTGATTTTTGCAGCGAGTTGAGTCTGAGGTAGGTACGACTATTTTTTGTCAGTCGTCGAACTTCGAGCAAGAGGTGCTTATTGATCTCGCTGAAATTTCCGGCTGGCCCACCTGGTATCCATGCAATTGTCGTGCTGAATGCTGATCGATATAGGACTTGTGCAAAACATGAATTTGTTTCGCTGGCAATCCTGATTGACTTCCAGCCGAAATTTATGCGGTGGTGAGCCCAACTTGAACTCTGGTAAACACATGGCTCAGGCAGTTTCAGTTGTTGAGCATCCCACTGCTCGTCGGTTCCAACCCACACTGACCACTTTGTTGGAGATGTCATTGAAAGTTAAGCAACCAAACTTGTTTGTAAAAACCTGGCGCGGTGGAGATTGTGTTGTTTGGCAAATCTGGCCAACTCATCAATGTGACTCGATTTTGTCGGGCAACTTTGGCTAGTTTTCTTCGAGATTCTTCATTTGCATAAACAGGCATTCCATATGGGCAAGTGTTGTCAGGCAGGTCAGCAAAGATCATTGTCGCTCCGGTTGCAACGACCTGTGATCTGAGCACTTGATACAAGTTGCGACGGCGTAAAATTTCTTGAGCCTCGTCCAGCGCTTCAAGCACCGCAACACTTTGGAGATGTGGGTTCGCCAATCCTGGGATTGTCGTCTCGGCATTTGGATCGGGCTTTGGTAGTGCTGAACCTGTGCGCACTAATCGAATCGCCCGCGACATTGATTGACCGATGGCGACAAACGGGATTTTTGTTCGTGACTCAAAACTTGGGAGCAAGCGCAGCAAATTATTTCGTTTTGAAACAGGAGAGTCGATGCAGTCGAGCTGTTCGTCTATCTCGTGGTCATTCAAAGAAGTTGTCAGAATCGCACCATCTTGAACCCGCAGCGATTTGCGAAAACTCGTTATTCCAAATTTTGCTCTGGTGCCCAGAAGGTTATTGTTTTCATCTCGGCTGAGAAACCCGTGTGCGTTGTCTTCGACGATGATCGCACCAGTTTGTTTGCAGTATTCGTTGTATGGCTCAAGATTCTGGGCAAATCCAAAATAATTGACGGCGACGATCACCTTGGCGCTTATTTTCGGGTCAAGTTGCATTGGCTTGAGTGCCGTATCTACTTCGTAAAACACAGTTTTTGCGCCGAGCTCCGCGACGGCAGACAGCAGATCTCTGCAAATGAAACTCGGCAACATCACAGAGTCACCACTTTTGACACCCGCATAGCGCAACGCACTTTTCATCGCGTGGCGTCCAAGACTGAAATATCGGATGGTCGTCACGATTTTTTCACTTTTGCAAATCTATAAAAACATAACAAGACAACACCCGGATAAATTTTCAGCACCAAAGGCGAAAGTCGAAGCGCTTGTCCAAACAGAACGAATGCTTGCTTGGGTTGAATCGATAGTTGTCGCGCAGCTCCATAATGTGCGATCGCAAGCCGATGACGATTTTTGAACTTTGTAAGCAACTTGCCGTGTCGTTGTGCAAAGTGCTTGGCCAGGACAACTTTCTCGCTCGCCAGGTTGCGCATCACGGCGCTGCTTGCGCTGTCTGTTAATCGATGAAACTCACCCAGAATTTCAGGGATGAAGATCGTTTTTGGTTTCAATGCCGCAAGACGGATCCACATGTCGTAGTCCTCGGCAGTGACAATTTCGGGAGATTCGTCAAACCCACCTTGAGACTTAAGTAGTTCTGTCTGAATGAATGTTGCTGAAGTTGAGATGCAGTTGCCGCGATAGAGAAGTTTTGTGTACGTTGCATTCTCGGCGGGGCCATACATGACCTCGCGCTTTGACAAGTTGCTGTTGATCCAAACTTCGCCATGGCAGACGAATTGAGCGCCGTTGGTTGCTTGGTCGACGCATTTTTGTAATTTTGTCGGGAACCACGCGTCGTCAGAGTCAAGAAATGCAACATATTGACCCGTCGCCGATTCGATTCCGCGATTACGCGACGCGGCGATAATGCCTGAGTTTTTGAAATTGATCAACTTGATGCGCTGGTCGTTTAACGATTGAACAACCTGGATTGTCTCATCGGTCGAAAAGTTGTTGACAACAATTGCTTCCCAGTCTTGAAACGACTGAGCGACGACTGATTCAAGTGCTCGTTTCAGTAATTTGGCATGATTAAAAGTCGGAATTACGACAGAGACAAACGGGTTGATCATCTTGATTACCCGAACCAGGTCTGGCATGCCCGCAATAGGCCGTCTATTTCGTCGGTAAGGCGGGTCTTGAGTTGAAGCCCTGTTGATTTCAATTTGGTCGAATCATAAATAAATGTTTCTGGCAAAACCTCGGGCGGGGTGCCAAGAACTTCGAGTTCGGGTGTAAACCCAAGCATGGCTTCACATCTCGTGGCGATAAGTTCAGCCATCTTGAGAATTTCCAGCGTTGTTTCGCCACCCAAATTAAATGTGCCGTCGCCGATTAGTTCTGCGCTCATTTTTAGGCTGTGATCAACCGCGATGCAAATATCTGTAAAAGGTATGAAGTTACGAAGTTGCATCCCATGCGATTTGAGTACCATCTGCTTTTTCTCAACTGCCTGTCGGCACAAGTCATTGGCAATGATTTGCCAGATCTTTGCATCGGGCGACATTGGGGCACCAAAACCATTTGCGTTGCGCAGGCTGAGCCCTTGCACCTGACCGTTTGTGTGCGCAGACTTGACCAGACTCTCCGCATCCAAGTGTGTCTGCGAGTAGATGTCACTTGGGTTCGTGGCGGTCTTTTCTGAAATGCTCCCTGTTAAGTTGCTTCCATAAACTTGAATCGTCGATAAGTAAATAAAGCGGGTGTTTTTCTGGCACTGTTCAAGAACTCGTCTCGTGTATTCGGTGTTGACATGCTTTGCTTTTTCTGGTTCGGCTCTTGATTCAAAATCTGTCATCGCGACAAGGTGCACAACGTGGGTTATATCGCGCACCATGTCTTTAATTGACCCAGTATTTTCAAAGTCAACTTCGTGCGTATCGGCTCTCGGCGCCCATTTCGGCGCCGATCTCTTGTCGCGAGACGCAAGTCGTAAGTTGATCTCGGAATTCTGAGCAAGTATTGCTGCTAGTCGTCCGCCGAGTGTGCCAAATCCGCCCGTGAGAAGAACATTTTTGGTCATCGATGAACTAATTGCCAGTTGTAAGGAAAATATTTATCATTTGGATCACGACGTTGAATTTCAGATGGGTCGTGGGGCATACTCGCGCAGTTGGCGACGACTGCTATCTGCGTACCGACGCCTTTGAAGCCGTTCCACACCTGAACGGGCACGGTTACGAGCCAGTAGTTTTCTTCGCCCAAAAATAGTTCCTGCACTTCGCCCCGAGTCGGGCTGTCTGGGCGATCATCAAACAGCACGAACTTAATTCGCCCAAATGGCACCGCATAATTGAGCACCATTTTGTCGTGATAGTGCCACGCTTTCACCACATCCGGGAAAACACACGAAAAATAGATCTCCCCAAATTGCTGAAAATGTGGATCAGTCGATTTGAGCATCTGCATAACTTTGCCCCGCTCATCAGCGATCTGTAAAAGTGGCGTGATTAAGACTCCATCAATCATCTTGATTTCTCCATGTATGTTGCTATTTGAGATTCTGAGAGTTCTCTAGTTCGACTTCCATCATGTGCTTGTCGATACCACGAAACTGTGTTGGTTAGAGTCTGATCAAAATTCCATTTTGGAAACCAGTTCATCTTCGAATTTGCTTTCTCACAATTTAGGTGCAGCAAACCTGCTTCATGCATCTGTGGCGTAGTTTGGTCGACTTGAATTTCTCCGGAACCCCAAACTTTGACTGCTTTATTGGCTACATCAAAAACACTGAATTTATCCGACTCTGCGGGGCCGAAGTTCCACGCCCCATTAAATTCTTGAGCTGAGTGAAGAAGAAAGTCAGCAAGTTGAATGTAGCCCGAGAGTGGTTCGAGGACATGTTGCCAAGGTCGAGTTGCATTGGGGAAACGCAGAATTATCGGTTTGTTGGCTGAGAGTGCACGAATGCAGTCAGGGATGATTCGATCCTCTGCCCAATCACCACCGCCGATTACATTGCCCGCACGAACCGTGGCCGCACCAAAGTTTTTACGCTTGGCAAGAAATGAATCAAAATACGACGAGAAGACGAGTTCGGCAGCGGCCTTTGATGCGCTGTAGGGGTCGTGCCCACCGAGTTCGTCGGTTTCGCGGTATCCACGACCAACTTCAATATTTTTGTAGCACTTATCGGAAGTGACAAAAACCAGCGATCGCACCGAAGCAGTTGCGTTGACAGCCTCCATCAAATTCACTGCTCCACCAATATTCGTGTCGTAGGTAGTTTTTGGGTCGTCGTATGAGCGACGCACCAGAGCCTGTGCAGCCAGGTGAAAAACTATTTCAGGTTGTGCCT
Source organism: Bifidobacterium breve (assembly GCA_945893395.1). Taxonomy (GTDB): domain Bacteria; phylum Actinomycetota; class Acidimicrobiia; order Acidimicrobiales; family Ilumatobacteraceae; genus BACL27. The sequence goes on along the minus strand of CAMDEC010000004.1, from coordinate 33,821 downwards.
GTCGCATGAAGTTGATCAGGTGACTTGAGTCGCGCACATCACCATCTTCATGTTTGATAATTTTTTCAAGTTGAAGTTGCGAAAAGTGGTTTTGCTTTCCTTCTGGTGGCAATGCGTAGCCAAAAACTTCGGCACCCGCCAAGTGCAACCACAGAGAAAGCCAAGATCCCTTGAAGCCGGTGTCCCCAGTTATGGCGACTTTTTTGCCTTTTAGATTGACAAATGCTTGGCTTAGCGAACCCATGGCGCCTTGCCTGACTTAAACATCTGGTTGAGAAGCTCCCAGTCGCGGTAAGTATCCATGCATTGCCAAAACTCATCATGTGGGTACATCGTCATTTGGCGATCATGCACGATTGATTGAATCGGCTCTTTTTCAAATACCAAGTCTTCTCGTGGGTCAAGGTAGTCAAAGACTTTTGGCTCGCAGACAAAGAAACCACCAGAAATTCGACCTCCGGAGGCTTGGGGCTTTTCATTGAACCCAGTCACCTTGTTTTGGTCATCAACTTGAAGTTCACCGAATCGACTTGGTGGGCGAACACCTGTGACTGTGAGCAGTTTTTTGTTTGCATCATGGTGCGCAATTAGTTTTGTCAAGTTCACATCGCTCAATCCATCCCCGTAGCTGAGCATGAATGTCTCATTCCCGACCAGATTTTGAATTTTTCTGATGCGAGCACCGGTCATTGCTTCAAGCCCGGTATCGGCCATTGTCACCGAGCAATTAACCCCATTTATCTCGCCATCAAATTGAAAGTTGTTTGGCAGTTCGGGTTCAGATTGCAAACTCTTGCTCCGGCCTTTTTGGTGGGCGAAAAAATCAACGATTGTTTCAGATTTGTAGCCAAGACATAAAACAAATTCTCTGAAGCCAAAATTTGCGTAGTAACCAATTAGGTGCCAAAGAATCGGCATCTCTCCAACTTTGATTAACGGTTTGGGAATATCATCTGCCACATCACGAATTCGCGTGCCGAAACCTCCGCACAACAAGACTGTTTTCATTGATACGCCGCACGATCACTGAAAATGATGGTCGGGTTAAAAAGCCGCACGGGTGTTTGTGGGTCGGCAATGTATTTTCTGATGGCGTCATTCTTGGCAGCGCCAACTGTTATCAAGACACGACTAGAAACTCTGGCGAACGTTTTTAGCGTCATCGTGATGCGTTCAGAAGGTGGGTTCGGTGAGTCAGTCACGAGACAGCACGACTCGTTTGAACTGAGCGCTGAATGTTGCGGCAACAGGCTGGCGATGTGGCCGTCGTTGCCCATACCTAGGAGGCAAAAGTTGAACATACTGATTGATGCAATTCTACTTGCATAATCTGCGACCGCTTTCTCTGGCGTTATTCGTGTGTCAGGGGCAATTACGGTGCCGTATTTTTCACCGAGTGATTTTTCAAGCACTCTGGTTATCTGCAGTCGATTCGATTGTGGATCATTCGCGGCAACGCATCTTTCGTCGGCCAGAAACCAATTGACTTTTTGCCAATTGATAATTGCCGAAAGACAACCTAAAGTTTGTAAAATTGCATTTCCGGAAGCAATGATCACGTTGGCCGTTTGGTATTGGTTGATCGAGTTGTCGATCAACTCAGTAATCGTGTTTGCCGCAGATTTGAAAGTTTGACTGTCTATTGCAAATATTTGGACACGCGGGTCGGTTGACGAAAAGTCTTGTTTCGGTGACACTCAACAACTCTAGATTGCTATTACAAACTGGCTCAGGATTGCAGCAATTTAGTCCATCGAGTGAGGCTTGCATCCAGATTAAACAGTTCGTCGGCGCTGATATCTGGTTGATGCGAACCTAGTTGTTGCAAAGCAGTATTTAGCTCCGCCGCTGTTCGAACTGTTTGAACCGATGAACTATCGCGTAGCGGACTCAAGTTGAATGACATCGGGTCGAGACATTGAATTACGGGTAGGCCAGAACAAACTCCATCGATTACTGCCGACGTAATCGCACTGCAATAAAGAACATCAGCTTGACCAAAAAAGCTTGCAAGATCCTGTTTCCCCGAAACAACTTGAGCCTTAATCTTGAGATTCGATATTTTCTGGCTCCAGTGAGGTTTAAGCAAGATCTGGTATTTGTTTGGATTGTTGGTAACTACTTCGTTGAGCAGTTTCATCTGTGTTTGTGTCGCTGAATCGAGGTAGTCGGTAGCCACAAGGATCGTCAACTTGGCGTTCGCCGCGCGCACGGTTTTTGGTTTTGCCAAGTGTAGGTACATCAAAGCTTCGACATCCACTATTTCAGTTTCAAGGTAGCAAGTTTCAATTAGCGAATTTCTTGCAAGCGGTCCATTCACGGCGACCAAATCGGGACGGGGCATTTTGCTACCTGGCAAAAACTGGCGTGGATCAGACATCAGGCGTAAGTCCCAGAATCGAACTGTTGAATGCGCGACGCCGATCAATTGTCCATGGCTATATTTTCGCCAAAGGTGGATCAAAGCCATTTCCCATGGTTGGTTTTCAATCAGGTAAACGCCGTGCTGCTGTTTCGTATTTGACGACAACAAAGATTCAAGTCGATTAAATTGGAGGCAGTTGATCAGGGCTTCATAGCCACGCAGCGAGTTCAGCCACTCTCGTTTAAGTAGTGGCCAAAAGTTGACGCCCGAGATCGGGTCTGCGAATGTCGTCTCGTATTTGCTGCTCGGCAGCGAGCTGGCTACAACTCTGAAGTGGTCAAATATCGTGGTGAAAAAAATTCTTAAGTTGATTTTCGCGTCAACAATTTCGTGACGATGCTTCCTGTGTTGATTGAATTCGTCACACATCTTTTTTGCATTTTTTAGTTCGCTGACCGTATGTTGGTCGACCAAGTTGTGCCACCAGTTAACCCCAGATTGATCTAGGTGGTCGACAAGACTTGTCCAATATTGTGAGCCAAACTTGTTGCTAGTGACTTCCGGTGAGAATCGATACCAATAGTCAAAAATTGAAATTGAACCATCCGCGGATTGCCTCGTTGGCAGTTGGCCGAGCGACAGCGACTTTTTGATCTGCGTGACCATGGCCAAGATTGCTAGCAACGGCCGGGGCACGATCGGTTTTATTCTTGTGCGCCACGGGATGGTCTGGTTTGAAGAATTGACCTTGACAATCTGCGTTTCAATTTTCAAATTCTCAGCCAGACTTGCAAAAACCTTGATCAAATTGTTGTTGCTTGAATGGATGACTAACCGTGCCACTGCATTGACTTTGATCACTTCGACCAAGGCAAAGACTTTCGCCAGATTGTTGAGTTCAGCAGACTGAGTGTATGGTCGGGAGTGAAATTGTGTCATCCAAAAGTAGTCAAAGTCGTCCCTGAATTTATGGTTTGTCCTGGGGTTTTCAGTGATTGAGGTGGCAACATCATAGATAAATTCCAATAACTTTTTTCTGATTTCCAAACCGTTGTGCTCGACTATTTCACTTATCGAAGCCGTCGATTCGTCGTCCGACTCAGTGACGAATTGCCGCCAAAGCAGAATCGAATCTACCTGAAGATTGCAATCAAAGTCAGAGTCCCAGATTGTTAAAGTCCGAGATGGAGTTGTTCTTAATTTGTACATTTACGATTTTTAGCGAGATGTAGTTTTCATTAGTCGCTCTACTTCAAGAACATCACCAGGAACATCAACAGCATGGGTGCGGTAGCTCGTTCGTTGCATCCGAATCTTGAATCCATGTTCGAGGAATCGAAGCATGTCCACCGATTCGTTGATTTCAAGCGGAGTCGGAGCCAACTCAGTGAACTTTTGCAATGCCTGACGACGAAAGGCGATTAGCCCGAGTTGCTTGCCCAATGGGCGCTCAACGCCGTCCAGTGAAACAGGGATTGCGGCTCGAGACATATATAGGGCATCGCCCGCTAAATCCATAACCACTTTCACGCAATTTGGACTGTTGAATTCACCGGGCTGTATATCGGCATAAAGATTGACGACACCTATTTCTGGGTTTTTTGAAAAAGGCCCCAAGACATCTGACAACATGCGCGGGTCAGTCATCGGCTCGTCGCCTTGCACCATCACCACGATCTCGAATTTTGACTTACCTGATTGTTCAAGTTTGCTTACCGCCTCAGCGCAACGATCGGAAGCCCGCTCATGTTTGTTGCTCGTCATCACAGCTTTGTGGCCAAGATTTTGAACGTGTTCAGCGATCTCTTGATCGCATGTCGCCACGGCAACTTCGTCGATCTCTGTGCACAACAGAACTCGTTCGATTATGTGCTGCAACATTGATTTGCCCAAGATGAGCGTCAACGGCTTGTTCGGAAATCGCGTGCTGGCAAGTCGTGCAGGGATGAGTGCAACTACTTTCATTTCAGCAAGTTCTTTGCACGAAGTGCTTCAACCAGTAATCGACTGGCTTCTTGCTCCATGCGGTCTCGGGTCTCACGCGCATATGTGCCCATGTGCGCAGTCATTTGCACGTTTTCAAGTTTGCTAAGTGGTCCCGAGTATGGCTCTTGTTCGAAACAGTCGAGTGCGGCACCAGCGAGATGGCGTGACTCAAGTGCAGTCAACAATGCTTGCTCGTCAACCAAACCACCACGTGAAATATTGACAAAAAATGAGCCCTTTTTCATCAAATTAAATTGTCTTTCCCCAATGAGATGATGACTATCTGCGTCGTATGGCAGATGCAGAGTTAGAACGTCTACTTCTTGGCAAAGTTCGTCGAGTGACAGGTTGGCAAAGTCTTTCGTCGACATGTGTGGATCACAGACAACAACTTTTGCGCCAAAAGCACCGAGTAGTTTGGCTACTCGTTGTCCAACTCGACCATAACCAACCACGCCTACAGTCTTGGTTTCAAGTAGATGGCCCATTTGACCCTGCCATTTGTTGTTTCGGATTTGTCGATCAGTGGCAGCGATGTTGCGCAGCAATCCAAGAATGTGCCCAATGGTGAGTTCGGCAACTGCCGAAGTCGGTGCATCGGGCGTATTGAGAACGGTGATTCCAAGTTTTGCGGCAGTAGTCAAGTCGACACTGTCGAGCCCGACGCCAACTCTGGCGATCACTTTGAGTGAAGTAGCCGACCGAAGAACCGTTGCGTTGAGAGATTCAAGCCCGGCGATTATGCCCACCGTATCTTTTCCGAGCAGTTCAATAACTTGGTCTTGAGACAGGCGGGCGCCAAACGGGTTTAGTTTTACGTCGATACCCCCGGTTTTTAATTCACCAAGTGCAGTGAAATTATCCAAGTTAAAACTTGAGGTAGATATCAAAATTTGCAAAGCCGTGCCCCCAGAAGACTGAAGATAACGCTAGTCGGCAATTAGTTGTTTGATTGTTGTTGCCGCCATGATTGACGCAGTGATTCAACTACTGCCGAGAATTTTGAATTGCCCGGATCAAAACTAATGACATCCTCTATTGTTTGCAATCGGATTTGATTCCAGTCTTCATCTTTGACGGTTCGCAGAAAATCCAAAATTTCGTAGAGTCGCTCCTCGTTCGATTGATGCGTCCAGAAGCTACCTTCATCGGCGAGTTTCGCGGGCCAGCCAAATTTGAGTGCTTCAGCGCCGATGATTTGTGCGTCCAGCATGATTGCTGCCGTTTTGTTGCCTCGCGCCAAAGATTCATATCCAAGGGTGCTGCTGGTGAAGACAACAATTTCAGATCTATCAATTGCGTGATAACTGGTACTCGAAGACTTTTTGGCGACGAAGTCAAATTGAAAATTGGCTAAGAGTGATCGGTAGTAGAATTCTTCTCGCTGTGAATTTTTATCTTTGCCGATTATCGTCAAGTGTTGATTATTTTCTTGACAATATTTGGCAAGCCACGAAATGACGTTTGCCCGACGAGAGATTATTTCACCATACCTAATTGGTTTGTCAGGTTTGCTCTCGGGGACGATGAATTCAAGATTCTGGTTTGGTCGATACGTCGAGATATAAGCCACAGTATTTTTAAGAGCAGCCGATTTGGGGATTAAATTATTTTTGAAGCTGCCATGAACAATTAAATTGCCAGAAATATGTTCAAGATATTTTGCACCCACTATTGGGCCAAATACGAAAATGTTGTCCACTGCATATTTCTCCGTCGAGTGTTTTGCTGCAAATAAACCGAAAAGATCCCCACGATTACTGCGAATGCCATTTTGAATCAACAGGGTTTGGGTGCCTGGAAATTCATGTTTAAGCAAAAAAAATGGCTGAAAGTTGTCGATAAACGTCACGATAAGATTCGGCTGTGCTGCTCGAATGAATTGTCGCGCGTAGTTTTTTGCACTCAGATCTCGTTGATACAGACATTTCAATGCGATGGGGATGTTGACTTCAGACTCACGCAGGTCGAGAATCTGAAATTCGTCCGGCTCAAAGTATGGGGCGATCACATCAGCCCCTGTTTTAAAATATAGCAATACATTGCGCCGTGATGGTGGTCTAAATCTCCACTTCAGTTTCACCAGCGACCGAATTAGCCGCCAAGGTCGAATCATGTACTCCAAGATCTTCCAAGTTCCGCAAGTGGGCTTGGCCACCTCTTGTTGTATTGGTCAATCGCCGATTTGAATTCAGCAATTGCTGATGCTGAACCATTCGTAGAGATTTCTGCAGCAACTTTTTGGTAAATCTCGGCTTCAGAGTCTTTGGCGTTGGAAGTGAACGAAAAACTTGAAGTTGTTTTACCTGCTGAGATTTGTGTTCGCGGCAAACTTTGCTGTCTCAAGACCTTCGTGGTTCGTTTAGTCCGTGTGCGATTTAGGAAGTTCTCAAGTTGTCGAATTGTGTTCTCGGGGTCTAACACCGTATTTTCAAAAGACAAAACCAAAAGCGGCTTTGCTATGAATTGAATTTGCTCAATTGACTTAATCATCGTGTCTTGCATTCGGGCTATGGAGAGCAAGGCACGGTCTGCGATAGACGAACGAGAAAATTCTTCGGCCCATTTTGCCGCGAACCAAGGAACTTTCACACCGTTTAATTCAAACGAGAGCGTGAATTCTCTTGAACGTTCAAAAGTTGCGGTGTAGTCGCGCACATTATTAAATAAATGAATCGGGTGTCGCACCACCTCAACAAGTTTCAATCGTGTCCCATAAGCGTCGTACAAAAGATCTGATACCGACAACAGTTCATGGGACGCGATCAACAGAGCCAGATTTTCTTTGCTGATTTTGTCGGCAACACCGTCTCCGTCAGATTGAAAAAGTCGCCTGAGATAGGCAAAACTCCCAGGATTGTTCCACAAGCCTGAGTCATCAGACCACCTGAGGTTCACTTCTCGGCCAATCAAGTTGTTATATTGCGAAAGGTCGGCATAAATTTTAAGAAATGCTGTCGCTGCATCATGGTCCATTTTTTGGGCGCCATGTGCAATGCAGACATACTCATAGACGTGTTCAACTTTTTTCTTTTCGACACCAGTCATCGAACCGATCAGGGATGTGACCACTGATTTGCCGCCACCCCAAAAACCGTCGACAACAATAATGTCGTTGCTGAACGAGTTGAAGTGTTTCAAATCTAAGTTCATCGTCGGGTCGTTTCAGCCATTAGGTGAGTTCGTGTAGTGATGCCGCTGGCGCGGCAGTACTCGCGAATCTGATCAATAGAGAAACGGTTGTAGTGCAATGAGTCGGCAAAGGCGACACCGGTTGGTTTGCTGACCGCAACCAAGTCTTTGAGATGCGCCAGGGCACCAAACCCACCACTAGCAATCACCGGAATATCGACATGGGCAGTAATTGCGGCGACCAATTCGCAGTCGAAACCCTTTTTTGTGCCTTCTTGATCAACTGATGTAAGAAGAATTTCACCCGCACCCAACTTTGCGCCAGTTTCTGCCCATTGCACGGCATCTAGGCCGGTGCGTTCACGCCCGTTATCCGTGTATGCCTCCCACTTATTGTCGGAGGTTTTCTTGGCTTCAATTGACAAAACGATCGTTGAGGAACCCCACACTTCGGCAAGTCCACGAATCAGGTTCGGATCTTTTACCGCGGCCGTATTTATCGCAACTTTGTCGGCGCCGGCACGAAGCAAAATCCTTGCGTCTTCAACTGAGCGAATACCTCCACCTACGGTCATCGGCACAAAAACATGTTCAGTGGCGTGCGACACGACATCGATCAGATTGTTGCGCCCGTAAAGACTTGCCACAGTATCCATATAGATGATTTCGTCAGCGCCATCGCCATAATATTTGGCAGCATGCGTTTGCGGGTCACCAACTACTCGCAAACCTTCGAGGTGTATTCCTTTAATTAGGTTTGCACCCTTGATATCAAGGCGTGCAATAAGCCTTAAGGCAGAAATAGTCGGCTGCGGGGCTATTTGACTTGGTGACGAAGAGACCACTGTCCATCATTGTATGACCAGAGGTGCGGCGAGCGAAACGAATCAGCCAAGTTGTTGAAGTAAGCCATATCTATCGTCGGTTGCTCAAACATCTTCGAGGCTTTAGGAAACTCTTTTTCGGGGATGCTTAGATAGGCGAAAATTTCTTCGGCGAAACGAGTCGGGAACTCACCGTCGAAGCGTTGCACAAGCGCGACACCCTCTTCGCGATTGATGTCCCCAGATCGAATTTCTTGTGCGGCATCGTAGGTTGCACGGCCGATGCCGTACTTTATATATGTCGTGTAGTAGTGAAAGTCGTCAATTCGGTCATCAATCGAGTTGTACTTGCTGTAGGTGCCTGGCGTGCGCTCAGGGGAGGCTTCAAAACCACCGTGCTCAACGGCATAGTAGTAACAACTTTGTGGGTGCCACTTGACGTAGTAACCCAAATAGTGAACTTCAATGCCAAGTTTTTGTAAACCGTCTGGGTTCGCAGGAAGATACGGATCTAGATCAACTTCTTCGAGACCAAAGTCTGTAGTCAAATCTTTGATTGATGTACCGCCCAGATGGATCGACGATTTTTCTGGCGCCGAGAAATATTTCCATTGACGAATCGCAGAATCTGCGTCGCCGATCGGGTTGCCGTATTCGGCTTCGTTCTCTCCGTAGAACACGAGTGGAATCTGATGGAGTACCGCCATTTTTGGCGCAAGTGATTTTTGACCGAGAATAAACGCCTGAAAAGGATGAAATAAGTTCTCGACCGCCAAGCGAGTCAACAATCGATGTACTCGACCATTTGGCGTGCAGAGATAGTTGTCGAATCCTGCGTGAATCCACCGTTGAAAGTTTCGCCAGCCCCACTCGGTGTAAACATGAGGTGCCCAAGTCACCGTCAGTGGATGCATGCCGTACTTGTATTTCAACATGTGCGCGGCGACAAAACTGTCCTTGCCGCCAGAGCCAGGGACTAGACAGTCATACGAACCATCTGTGCTGCGATGTTTGTCGCATAGAGCGCGCAACTCTGCGTCGCGTGCCGCCCAGTCAATTTCTGATTTCTTTTCAGTCAGTCTGCAGGCATCACAAATTAGGTCGCGATCAAAGCCAATAGTTTGTTTCTTTGATTCAGTTGTATGAGAAAATTCAACCGCAGAATTCGGTCTTTGATTTGAAATTATGCACTTTTTACAGAACTTTACCGAACTTGGCAGACCGTATCTAGTGCTTATCTCGTCGCTTGTAGGTACAGAAAATTGTTGATACTTAATCTCACGAGATTTAGAAAATTTAAAATTCATGTTTCAAAGATTCTACAACAGTGCTGACTTATAATTCTTGTTCGGTGTGGTGTGCTACCAGGCTGACATGCCACCGTCGACGATGATGTTTTGTCCAGTGACATAACTGGACGCGTCAGATGCAAGATAAATCAATGCGCCGACTAGTTCGGATGCTTCACCCATGCGGCCAAGTGGAACCCGATTTGAATACTTCTTGTTGAATTCCTCGTTTTGTCCCGAGGCGATGCCACCTGGGGTCAATGAGTTGACACGGATCTTGCTTGTTGCCCAATATGTCGACAAGTAACTCGTCAATCCGTTCACGGCTGCTTTCGAAGCAGAGTAAACAGCGGGGGTATTTATCGCCCTGCCGTTGTATTCAGAACCCTGATAGATGCGTTGGTCTGGTGCGACCACCCCGTAGATCGAGGAGGTCTGAATAATCGAACCACCACCTTGCTTTTTCATTTGGTTGCCAACTGCTTGGGCCACCAAAAATAATCCGTCAATGTTGACTGACATCACTTCGCGCCAAGTTTGCAACGAGTAACTCTCGAATGGTTCAAAAAAAGCGTCCAGATTCGAACCTTTTGAAGCCGCATTGTTGACTAGAACATCAATCCGACCAAGTTGGGTGACAACACTTTGAATCATTTTTGAGACTGATTGAGGCGAAGTGACGTCACATTCAACCGCGATCACTTTTTGATTTCTTGGCTTGGCTATTTTTGACGCAACTGTGTTTGCAGCATCTTTGTTTAGGTCAACGATCGCAATGTCTGCGCCTGCTTCAACGAACGCTTGACAAAAGACTTGGCCAAGTAGACCTGCACCACCTGTGACTAGGACAACTTTTCCAGCGAGACTAAACAGATCTTTGCTTTGCTGGTTGCTCACTTGTTTTTGCCTTTCGTCATCATCCATTCAACCATTTCAAAATCTGCTTGCGAATCGATGTCGTGTGATCGCTCAGGAGGCATCACGAAAAGTCGAGTGCTAACGGTGAACAAGCTCTCGTTTTCAAGCAGCGCCTTGCGTCGCCAGACATAGATTGAAGCGTTCATATCGAAGCATTGCGGTGAGTCTTGTCGGCGGTCGACGTTAACCTGCGGTGGTTTTGAAAGATGGGCGATGCCATTCGCATCGGTCTCAACGAGATTGAAGTATGGCGATCTGTGAGCGGGAGTACCAGTAATTACATTGTCAGCGTTCGTTGAAGTGAGTAGTTCAAGGGCACCAATTATGTCTTCAGGGTCGCGCAATGGTGCGGTCGCATCTAAGTCGATGATGATGTCAAAATTGCCGAATTCCTTTTCTGCTGACAAGGCGCAATGTCGGATTGCGGGCAGTTTCGGTGCGGTATCCGTGGCCATCTCAAGGGGGCGTTCAACGACGAATGTTGCACCATTGGCAAGTGCCACATTTCGAATGTCTGCGCTGTCACTACTTACGACGATTTGATCGAATAGTTTCGTGGCCTGCGCTTGGTGGATTGAATAAACAATCAATGGCTTCGAATTGATCAGGCGCAGGTTTTTGTTTGCCACACCTTTTGAACCTGCCCGAGCACAAATCGTGCAAAGAATTTTCATCGGCTGATCCATTTTTGTTTACGCACCGACTTTTCTATGGCTTCAATCATCTCGACAATTTTTGAACCTTCAGATAACGAGCAGATGTTTTTTAAATCTCTGGCGAACATCGCCTGGTGTTGCGCAAGATATGTTTCGTCAGGCTTGACTTCGAACTTCATTTCTTGATCGTTGAAATTCGTTGAGCCTGAAATTAAATCTATGTTGATTGATCCTTCGTTGCCGTTTATAGTGATGCTTCGCTGGTTGATTCGATCCAGATAGTTCATCTGAATTGACACCGCCGAGCAGAGTTCGGTTTGCATCAAAATTGAAAATGTATCCTCGGTGTCTATTTCAAGATTGCTGAATTTGCCGCCGAGTGCAGTCAACTTTTGCCAATCACCAAAAATATTTAACGCAAGATCTAATTCGTGACTCAGATCGCGCAATACGCCACCGCCCGAAGTTTGTCTTGCCGAACTCGAGTTTCGGTAGTCGCTGTTTGGTCGCCAACTCGGCAAATATTGACCCACGTATAAGTTCGCCGATGTGATTACGCCAAGACTCGGCAGAGTTTGCTTAAGCCACAAAATCGCCGGGTGAAAGCGCATGTTGTAACCGACCGCCGCCGTCGCAAAGACATTTTCTTGCAGACGACTTCTTTTTGTGAACAGCGGTTTTTCAACCAATACACGGCCTGCGAACTTGTTGATGATCAGGCTGTTCAAATCGTCGGAGTGTCGCGAGGTTTCGCTGGCGATGACCACATAGTCAAAGTTTTCGTTAACTAGAGCACCATCTAGTGATTTATATTTTGCCGAAGGGTCGTGCCCAGAAATCAGAACTACTTCGTGATTTAAACCACCAAGTATTTTTCGATGTCGCAAGCCAATTGAGCCTGCACCAACTATGGCAACCTTCACTGAAGTTCCTGCGGCCATTCTCGTTGCGCGCGTTCAAGTTCGTCAAGACGACCGATGTCCACCCAGTATTCATGCAACGGAAACGCAGCCGTGCGATGACCATCAGCGGAAAGTTTTACAAAATGAGTAGGCATGTCATAAAAAGTGTCATTTGGAATGTTTTCTAGACCCAGTTTGCTGATCACATATATACCGGCATTGACCAGGTTCCGCTGCGTCGGCTTTTCTTCGACGCCGATGATTTGTGTGCCGTCGACTTGAACGACCCCATAAGGAATTTGATAGTGGTCTTCGCGAACGACCATCGTCGCCACTGCGTTTTCGCGTTCATGAAAGTCGAGTAGTGCATCGACTGAAATTCGTGTGAGTAGATCACCATTCATGACTATTACCGGAGCGTGAATGTTCTTCGGCAACAACGAGAGTCCACCGGCAGTGCCGAGTCGCATTTTTTCGGTCAAATATGTGATTGTCACCCCATATTTTGAACCGTCACCGAAGTAGTCAGAGATTATTTCTGCTTTGTAGTTGATCGAAACAAAAAAATTAATAAATCCTTGATCAACGAACGATTGAATAATCGTCTCAAGAATTGGCTTGCCACCCACTTTGAGCATTGGTTTAGGTGTGTCTTGCGTCAGCGGATGTAGGCGAGTGCCAAGGCCGCCCGCCATGATCAACACGGCATTTGGCTTTTGCAGCGCGCCAATCATGTCGTCGACTGTTAGTACGTCCACAACCCTGCCGAGTTCATCGAGCAACGGCATTTGATGGATCCGTTTTTCTCGCATCAATTTCAAAATTGCAGCCCGCGGCGTTTTGGCAGCACTTGTGATTGGTTCTCGGCGCATTGCTTCGGCCGCCGGAATGCTCAAATCTTTGCCCGCCAAAATCGCTTTACGAATATCACCATCAGTGACTGTGCCGAGTAGTTTGTTGTCTGAATCGACGACTAGAGCGATTTGCAGGCTACCTTCAGTGATTGCTTCGATTGTTTGACGAAGTGTCGTCGAACTCGAAACGAGCGCATCTCGCCAATTTGACATTGCTTCTATTCTAATTGTGCTGCAGGGTTACCCACGACGGTGGTTTGTGGTTTTACGTTATGACGCACAACAGCGCCAGCACCGATTACACAATTGTCGCCAATTTCAATGCCTTGAATGATTACCGCACCAGCGCCGACGAATGATCCACGACCGATCTTGACTGAACCAGAAATGATTGCTCCAGGTGACACCACTGCATGGTCGGCGATTATTGCATCATGATCGACAGACGCGCGAGTGTTGATCACCACATTTTCACCGATACTTACTCTGTTTTGTAGAACAGCCCCTGCCATTATTTGTGCGCTTTGACTAACTTTGCACTCGGCGCCGATTGATGCCGCAGGGTGGATGACACCCATAAATTGGTAACCAAGATCTGACCAGTATTTAAAGATTTCAAAACGTTTGGTCGTGTTGCCGGTTGAGCCGATGCCATTGACCAGTTGCGCAACCGATGGAGCAAAAGACTTTAGAAGTTGATCATCGCCGAGCACTTTGACACCGAATATTTCTGAATCTTTAGCGAGTTGAGCGTCAATGATGCCGTCAACTTTCTGTTGCGATGCAAGCAGGGCATCCAGCACGACGCGACCGTGGCCGCCACAAGCGATCAAGTAGTTTTTTTTCGCAGTCATTGTTAGATCAATTCGTGTTCAGCGATGTCGCGCGTGGCTTTTGTGCCGAGCAGAGCCCAATATTCGAAAGGCGAGCGACCAGTCCCAGGTCTTTTAATGGCGACATTGCTTGCCGTGAAAGCTTCACCTGCTTTAATTGCTTGAGATGCAACGAGGCTTCGTCGGGCAATCTTTTTATTTTTGGTCTCGGTGGCTGTTGGATTTTTCTCGGCGCTACCAAATGCCAGTTCAAGTTCTCGAATCTGGGCGACGAGTTTTTTGAATTCGCCTGGCTCGAGTGACGCCCGATGATCGGGGCCTGCCAACTCACGACTAGTTGTCAGGTGTTTCTCAATTACTTGAGCACCCATCGCCACGGCCGCAACAGCAAGATGAGTGCCTGACGAGTGGTCAGAAAAGCCAATTTTGCAATCAAATGCCTCACGCAGAGTTTGTATCGCGCGCAGGTTCACATCGCTTGGCTCCGTTGGATAATCAGTCGTGCAGTGCAGCAGGGTAACTCTCGAGGTAACCGCGCCGTTCCCTGCACTGCTAGCAAGTGCTTCGATGCACGACTCTCTAGTTGGAGGTTCACTCGAAGTAAAGGCGAAGGCAAAAACACCAAGCGCGTCTCTGACCTCGGAAATTGTGCTCATACCCGTTGAAAGAATAATTTTTTTGGTTGAACGTGCAACTTCGTAAAGAAACGGCGCATTCGTCAGTTCGCCTGAGCCAATTTTGATCGTCTCTAGACCTAAATCTGCCGTGAGAAACTTCAAACTCTCGAAGTCGAACGGTGTCGAAAGAAATTGAATACCTTGATTTTTGCAGTATGTGAAAAGTTCGCGTTGCTGAGGGTGCGAGAGTTCAAGCTTCTTCAACATTTCTAGTTGCGACTCACTTGAACCCGTGTTGGCAATTTGATATTCGGCTTTGCTGGCCGTGGCAGTCACAATCGATGCAGCAATGAACGACTGAAATTTGACTGCATCGGCTCCTGCATCGACCGCTGCGTCAACGAGTTTTCGTGCCAGATCAATCGAGCCATTGTGGTTTACACCGGCCTCAGCGATGATGAATATTTTATGGTTTGTCGTCATGGCGATCATGCAAGATCAAAGAATGTTTTGTTAACAGTGAGTTCTGCAGTTTTAAGAGTATCCGTAATTCGTTGGGCACAGTTTCCAGAGCCGTAGACACTCTTTGTTTTTGAGCATCGCTCGCGCCATGTCGATGACAGCGCGGTCTCAATCGCCGTTTGTATTTGTTGTCGCTCGGCTTTTACGTCAATGATCGAATCGGCGCGTAGTCGACCATCTTGGCGTGAGCCGATATTCACGGTAGGCACACAAAACGCTGGAGCCTCGATGATTCCACTAGAAGAGTTACCAACGACGACATCACACAACTTCATCAAACTAAAATAATTTTTTTGTCCGAGAGAGTCGTGTAGCGACCGCTTGTTTGGGTCGGTTGAAACAAAGCGAGCAATTTTGGAGGTTATTTCTGTATTGCCAGGATCGGCGTTGGCACCCGTGAATACAATTGTGCAGAAATCGAACTTGCTTAGTGCCGCCAACACTTCATCAATTTCATTTGTTGCAGCGCTAGTAGCACGCGTAGTTGGATGGTAAGTCACAAGCAGAATTGGACTAGTGATCTGAATTTTCAAAGCATCGCTGAGTTCTTGTCGGCCAATGGTCTCGCAACTCAGAGCGAGATCAACTCCGAGACTGCCGGCATTGAAGACAGAACTCGGTTGTTCGCCAAGTTGCACCACGCGTCGCCCATAATCTTGCGCAGCGACAAAATGCAGGCTTGACATTTTGGTAATCGCGTGTCTGATGCTGTCATCGAATGCTCCAGTGGTTACTTCGCCACCGTGAATATGGGCAATCGGGATACCCAGAATTAGTGCCGCTTGAGCACACGAAAGTATTTCATAACGGTCACCTAAAACTACGAGGATGTCTGGTGAGAGTCGGCTTAGAGTTTGCGCCATTTTGGCCGTTGTATTTGCCATTGCTGTTGCAACGCCCAGACTTGAGTCGTCCGATAGATCTATTTGCACTTGCGCATCTGCGACGAAACCATCTGCCTCAATTTGTTTAACGGTCATGCCGTGTTTTGGCGAAAGATGAGAACCGGTTACGACGAGTTGAAACTGCACTTCAGGGTCGGATTTCAAAAGTGTCATCACCGGTTTTAACAATCCGTATTCGGCGCGAGTGCCTGTAATGACACAGATTTTTCGACGCATTATGAGTTTCCCAAAAAGTGGCGGGCACTACTCGGGACATTAATCAGTGAGTTCACAAGTTCTTCGGCAACTTTCAGTTCGCCGCGCGGGGCTTGCTGATACATCGGCAAAGTGTGCAACAGATTCCAGGCGGGTCGGCACAAATAGCCATCATTTCGCGATGCGCTCAATAGCGCATCCCGGGTTTTCAAATCTGGAGAATTCAGGCGCACGGTATTCAGCCAATAATTCGAGGTGGTTCCGCTCGGTTCGCCGACAAAACTTAAAGTCTGAGAAATTTTGCAAGCCTGCGCATAGCTTTCTGCCAATGAACGCTTGGCTTTGAGAAACTGGTCGAGCCTTTGCATTTGGGCGCAACCTAGAGCGGCATTGATGTTTGGCATTCGATAGTTAAACGCCACGGCATCGTGAAGGTACTGATAATCATGGGCCAATTTCGCCGTTGTCGCCAAATGTCGAATTTGTTGTGCAAGCACCGAGTCGTTAGTCAGAATCGCGCCGCCGCCGCCCGTTGTGATCGTTTTGTTGCCATTAAAACTTAAAATTCCGACTTTACCGAATGTTCCAGTGTGAACTTTGCCGACAAAACTGCCAATTGATTCGGCTGCATCTTCGACAACAGTCAAATTAAATTCTGCGGCTACTTCGAGCAATTTTTCGATCTGCATTGGGTGACCGAATGTATGCATCGGAACAACCGCGCTGATTCTCCGCCCAGTTTTTGAGTTGAGCAGTTGGCCATCGCGAATCGAAGTAGTTCTACTTAGATGGTTGCGCAGCGCATCAGGGTCGAGGCCAAGTGTTCGACTATCACTATCCACGAAGTGGGGAATTGCACCGCAATGCGACACCGAGTTGGCGGTCGCGACAAAACTCAGTGTCGGAACTATTACTTCATCTCCAGGTTTCACGCCGACAGCGTGCAGGGCCAGGTGCAACGCGGCAGTGCCATTGACCACGGCAACGACATGTTTTGCGTTCGTGAACTTGGCGAGGTCTGTTTCGAATTGCGTAATGTACTCGCCAATCGATGAGACCCATCCAGAATTTAGGCAGTCGGCAACTTTTTCATTTTCTAGTGCGCCGATGTTCGGTTCATGCAAAGCGATTGGCGAACCCGCAGCTTTTCCAAGCACTGATTCTAAAACTGCAAGAAACTCCTGCTTGGAAGAATTAGAGGTCGCCATCTAATTAGAGGTTGTACCGATCAGCCTTGTAGCGGGACAGATTCGCCGGGTTGGAAAACCATTCGATTGTTTGTTCGAGGCCGGTCTTGAAACCTTCAAATCCATTTAGTTGCGGTTGCCACCCGAGCAAATCTGCGGCCTTGGCAATTGATGCATGCAGTCTTTCAACCTCTGAGTTTTGGGGGCGAATTCGTTGCTCATCGTTGGTCATCTTGAGATCGCAGTTCATGATCTTGGCAATCGTTTCGGCAGTGTCTTGGATTGATATTTCAAAACCACTGCCGAGGTTGATCGTTTGCCCGATTATTGCGTCGTTGGTCGCAGCAGCCAGAAAACCCATGGCCGTGTCATGTACGAAAGTGAAGTCACGAGTTGGTGAAACCGAACCAAGTTTGACCTCGTGTTTGTTCAAAAGTTGGCTGATGATCGTCGGGATCACGGCGCGAGCGGATTGCCGTGGACCATAAGTGTTGAACGGTCGCAAAATGCCAACAGGCAAATCAAATGACGCGTGAAAACTGAGAGCGAGTTGGTCTGCCCCAACTTTTGATGCCGCATAGGGCGACTGTGGGTGCAGCGGATGTTGTTCATCGATTGGTATGTATTGGGCTGTTCCATAAACTTCGCTGGTTGAAGTTTGCACAACACGAGCCACGCCGTGTCGCCGCGCAGCCTGCAAAATATTCAACGTACCTTTGATATTCGTATCTATATATGTGTCGGGCGAGTGGTACGAATACGGAATCGCAATCAGCGCAGCCAAGTTCAAAACAATCTCTTGACCTTCGACTGCTTTATCGACACCGTGCGGGTCGCGAATGTCGCCGGCGAAGACGTCGATGCTTTCGCGAATTGTTTTGTCACTTTCGTCCAGCCATCCCCAAGAATTAAACGAGTTGTAGAGCACGAAGGCTCGCACCTCATGTCCGTGCCTGACCAGCGTCTCGACGACATGTGATCCGATGAAACCGTCCGCCCCCGTTACAAGAATTTTCATGGTTCAGCTACCTAGTGAACTTGTCAATGTCGAGAACAAAAACGCAGCCAAAACCGAAATCACGGCGGCGACGCAGATGCCAATCGCCAGCCCGCTCAGACCCAATAACCCTGCCGATCGCAGAGTCTTGTCTTTTGCAGAACGTTGGTATATTTCGGGGCGACGATTGTCGACTCGCACCATCAACGGTTTGAATTGCGCCTTTGTGCGCCCGCGGTTGGCAAACCAGAAAGCAATGATGCTCAGCATGATGATTGCGACAGACCTGACCGTAACATCAAAGACGGTGAGTGACATGAGTATCGACACAACCACAACTCCTTCTAGCGTATCGCCGACCGTCTCGGCTGAGCAGGAGACCATTATTGCGCCACGCCAGCGCAACATGTGGTGGGCTCTGCCGATGTTGACAATTGTTTGGCTCGTGACTGGAGCGCTAATAGTTTCTGCTTTTATAAAAGTGAGTTATTGGGAAGTCGCACCGGGTTCTGCCGAAGATGTTGCCTCGCGATTCTCGTTCGACAAAGCGGCGCTAAAAGAGATCACACGTTATGAAACTTCCTCGCCGATCTTGTTTGTCACCGCATACGGATCAAAACTTTCAGCGCTTGATGCGCTCGTGGGCGTGCTCGATCCAGATGTCGATGTTTTGACACGAGAAGAAAAATTTGGAGACTCAAGCCCGAGCGAACAGCGTCAACTGGGGTTTCAAGCGATGTCGTCGGCGAAACAGATCGCAGAGTATGTTGCATTAAATCGACTTGGTTATGACGTCTCGATCAAATATGGCGCACTAATTATTGAAAGACTCGTTTGTGAGGACACGCCAAGACCATTGAGTGCATGTTTGCAATTTGATCCGGGTGACACGATCACCGCGTTTGATGGCATCGAAATACCGTCACTGTCAGATCTGATGCCGATCATCGCCGATTACTCGCCGGGCGATGTCGTTGAAATCACGATTACGCCGCATAAATCAAATGACAGCATCACCAAGAAAATCGAGTTGATGGTCAGTCCGGATGATCCGAATCGAACGATCATCGGTGTGTGGCCCGCAGACACTCGAAAAGTTGATTTACCGTTCGAAGTTGAGATCAATACCGACCTAATCGGTGGTCCGTCTGCCGGTCTCCCATTCACTCTTGCCTTACTCGACGAGTTGACCGCCGGTGAACTGACGGGTGGTGTGAAGGTTGCGGCGACAGGCACAATTGATGGCGATGAAAGCATCGGTGCGATCGGCGCACTGCGTCAAAAAACTGTCGCGGTGAAAGCGGCTGGGGCGAAAGTTTTTCTCGTGCCGAGCGCGCAAACTCCCGAAGAACTCAGCGCAGCCAGACGCGTCGCAGGTTCTAAACTGCGGATTGTTCCCGTGGCCAATCTCGCAGAAGCATTGCGCGTGCTTGAAGAGTTAGGTGGCAGTGTCATCGCCAATGACGCAATCGAACTATAAATAGGGTTTAATCTTGCCTGATGGCGATTAGCTTCTCTAAACCTGACCCTTCTTCGCCGGCAGCCGTTGGATCTGCCCAATTCGATGTCACTCGGCGTGGCTTCGACCAAGGTCAAGTGCGTGATTTCTTGCGAATGGTTTCGGCAGAACTTGCTCGGCTGCAAGAGCGAGAGAAATTTTTAGAAAGTGAGATGCGCGCGATGCAGACTCGCGGCCTTTCAGACCCCGGTGTACTAGACGAAGCGACAGTTACAACTTTATTAGGCGAAGAAACAGCCAGAGTATTGTCTGTCGCTCGAGAAGCAGCCCAGCAGATGCGTGACCGTGCAGCAGAAACTGCCGAGCGAATGGTTCGAGATGCGGCCAGCGAAGTTGCAAGGTTGCGTGAAGAAGCAGAGATTGAAGCATCTCGTCGTCGAATCGACGCATCTTCGGACAGCGAGTCTGAGATTGAACTCGCAAAGCAACAGGGCCGAGAAATGGTCAATGAGGCACGCGCGTATCGTGAAAAACTCCTTGCCGAACTCGCTGTGCGACGAGAACTTGCCCGACAACAAATCGAAGAACTGATTCGTCATCGCGATCGGTTGAAGTCGGCCTTCACCCGCGCAGGCGAGGCGGCAAGCGGTGTGGTTGGAGATTTAACCGACTTTGACGTCGCTGCCGAAGAGTTTCAGCAGGCTGTGCCAGTTGGCAACGAACCCAGACCAATCAGCGTGATCGAACCACACCAAATTGTTGCGCTAAATGTTTTGCCGTTTGACCGTGAGAAATTCGAAGATGATGCTGATCAACAAACATCAACCTTGATTGAAGAACCAAAACAAAGCGCCCCAGAACTTGTCGCACCGGTTATTGAAACACCGGTTGTTGAAACAACATCGAAAACTGCGCCAACCAAGTTGCCTGAAGCCCAGACATCAGAATCAGAGCCAGATGATGGTCATCGCGCAAAAATTGTGCAGATGTTTGGTCGAACATCACGACGACTGCACCCGTCGACAGAGACACCGCAAGCACAGACGCAAACCCCTGAAAACCCTGAGGCTTCGGAACCCGAGACAGTTGTTGAGCCAACAATGGTTGTCTCCAAGCCAGCAGGTGTGGCACAAGGTCAAAAAAAATCGAGCGTGGATGATCTGTTTGCAAAACTGCGTCAAGCAGGTGCCGAAACGGTTGCCAGTTCGGTCAAGGGCACAAAAACTTTATCGACCAAGAACGTCGATACCCCGAAGAAGATCGAAGTGCCTACACCGGTTAAACCAGATCCAGAGATGTTCGATCGACGCAATAGTGCATTGGTCAGCGTCGACGAGGTTGTTGCCAAAAAGTTGAAGCGTGTGCTGGCGGACGAAGAGAATGCGATGTTGAACTATCTTCAGTCAAAAAAAGCACAAGTGGCACTCGAAAAAGTTTTACCAAGTTTTGAAAATCAGTTACAAAATTTTGTTGAAGCCACTAGCAAAGACTTGATTGAAGCGGCGATGTCTGGTGCGCAATCGCTTTCGAAAAGTCTCAAAGCAGACTTGCGAAAAAAAGTCAGCAATACAACGGTGATGCAGGTGATGTCAAAAAAACTCGCCGATGACATCGTCTACCCGTTGCGTGAGCGAATCCAAAAGTGCGTAGAGAATAGCGGTGGCGACGCAAGTGAAATGTCGAGTTTGATTCGTAGTGTTTATCGTGAGTGGAAGATGCAACAAGTCGACAAACTAGTAGGCGATATTTCGCGCCTTGCTTATAGCCGAGGCGCATATTTGGTGTTAGACAAGGGTGCAAAAGTCTGTTGGATGGTTGATCCGAATGGGCCGCCTTGCTCAGATGCCGAAGACAATTCTCTCGCGGGTGAAATTTCGTGCGGTGAAAAGTTTCCGACTGGGCACGAACACCCTGTGATCCACTCGGGTTGCAAGTGTCTCGTAGTGCCAGTCCCAAGATAGTCTTTTCAGCGTGCGGAACCCCTCCGACTTGCCCCGTAATCCACGTAGCCCGAATTCATCGGGTGGTGGTTTTCGGCTCGGTTTTTTCAAGAAAGGTCGCGCTGTTTGGTCGGCAATCTTGGCAGTTTTTGTCATTGGCGGCATTTCTGTAAGAAGTCTTGCTGATTTCTATGTGAATGTTATGTGGCACGACGTGGTCGGTCGAACCGATGTTTTCTGGGGTGTGCTGACAACAAAAATTATTCTTGGCGCAGTTTTCGTTGTTATTTTTTCATTGGTTATTTTTCTAAATCTTTGGTTAGCCGACCGTTTAGCGCCGAGCGATGTGCCGATTTCACTCGAGCAACGAGCGCTCGCGGGATATCGCCAACTTGTCGCCACGCGCCAGTGGCTTGTGCGTGCCGTAATTTCTTTGTTACTTGGCTTACTCGTCGGTTTGCCGGCGTCAGCACAGTGGCAAGACTGGTTGTTGTTCAGAAATTCGCAATTGTTTGGCGTTAAAGACCCGCTGTTCAATCGCGATGTGAGTTTCTATGTGTTCAAGTTGCCGTTTATTCAGTTCTTGATTAGTTGGTCTTTGGCAGCGTTAATTTTGATCGCTCTCGTAACTTTTATTGCACACTATTTAAACGGGGCGATTCAGTTACAGACTCAGGGTCGTCGCGTAACGCCACAAGCGAAGGCGCATGTTTCAGTTCTGTTCGCGTTGATCGCACTTTCGAGAGCAGTGAACTATTGGTTCGGTCGTTTTGAGTTAACTACGTCAACCCGCGGCGTCGTGCAAGGTGCAACATTTACCGATGTGAACGCCCAATTGCCGGCAACGAGTTTGATGATCCTCGTTTCGCTGGCAGTTGCTGCGTTGTTTCTGTGGAACGTCTGGCAAAAAAGTTGGAGATTGCCAGTGCTCGCGACAATGCTTTGGGTCGTTGTTGCACTGGTTGCAGGGCAGATTTATCCGGCAGTGGTGCAGCGATTTTCGGTACAACCCAACGTCAGCACCAAAGAGATTCCTTACATTCAGCGCAACATAATTGCGACCAAGAATGCAATGGGTTTAACCACGGTAAAAAGCGTCGAAGTTGAATATGAACAAATCACCGCGGCTGATGTTGCGAGTGATTCAGAACCACTTCAAGATGTTCGCCAACTTGATCCGATTCAGATGCGCGATCGGTTCGTCTTAGACGAAGGGCAAACTTCTTATTATGCAATTCGCGACCTGGACGTAGATCGCTACGAGATTGACGGCCGTGAGCAACAAGTATTAGTGGCGGCTCGTGAACTTAACACTGCGGGTGTTCCCAACCGCACTTGGGTGTCTCGACACCTTCTATATACGCACGGTTGTGGGCTAATCGTCGCCCCAGCGAGCAAAGTCACCGTCGACGGTCGCCCGATTTATACGAGCCTCAAAATTACTCAACCTGAACTTTATTTCGGTGAAGGCCTTGACTCTTACGCTTT
Source organism: Bifidobacterium breve (assembly GCA_945893395.1). Classification (GTDB taxonomy): domain Bacteria; phylum Actinomycetota; class Acidimicrobiia; order Acidimicrobiales; family Ilumatobacteraceae; genus BACL27. The sequence continues at coordinate 10,752 of CAMDEC010000004.1, read as the reverse complement.
GGTCAAAACTGGCGAAGTCGAGCAGGCTTGCGCAGACACGAAGTCGCAAAATTATTCTGCCAAGGGTGGTGTTGAACTTTCGTCACTCGCTCGTCGCGTCGCGTTTGCTGTGCACTTTGGCGAATACAACCTGTTTGGTTCGGCACTGGTAGATGATGAGTCGCAAATTATGTTTGTTCGTAACATCAAAGATCGCATCGCCAAAGTCGCGCCGTTCTTGAAACTTGATGCCGACCCATATCCGGTTGTTGTAGAAGGCAAAGTGCAGTGGGTTGTTGATGCTTTCACGGTGACGGATCATTATCCATATTCCCAACAAGCGAACATCGATCAACTCACTCTTGGCAGTGGATTAAATGCGTCGTTTAATTATGTGCGCAACAGCGTCAAGATTGCGGTCGACGCCTATGACGGTTCGATGAAGTTTTACGTGGTCGATCAAAACGATCCAATTATTAAAACCTGGCAGGCAGTATTTCCAAAGTTGTTTACTTCGGTTGATCTTGCGCCAAAAGAATTGGTAGATCACTTTAGATACCCAGAAGATTTGTTCAGGGTGCAAACCAACACCTACGGGCGCTACCAATTTGAAGATGCGACACTGTTTTTCAATCGCAATGCCGCTTGGAGCGTTGCGCAAGCCCCTGCGATTGAACCCGAGGGTTTGACTGGCGTTGTTGCCGGCGACTTCACTACTGACCTGAACGCGGCAAATACCGGTGACGTGCGAGACGCAAGTGTTGCGCGCTTCGAGCCTTATTACACGATGTTTCATGAGCCACGATCAAAGTCGAGCGAGGGTGTGTTCTCGATGTTGCGACCTTTTGTTCCGTTCTCGGCTGACAATGCCCGAAAAGAACTTCGGGCATTCATGGTTGTGTCAAGTGACCCAAAAACTTATGGTCAGTTGACGATTTATAAAGTTGCCGAACCACTGCCAGAGGGTCCGGCCACGGTTGCGGCAGAAATCGGCAGCGATCCCGTGGTGTCGCAGCAAATTACTTTGCTCGACCAGCGAGGCTCGCGAGTCATTTATGGTGATCTTCAGATAATTAACGTCAGCAAAGGTCTTGTCTATGTTCGGCCGTTGTTTGTGCGGCCTGATGACCCGAGCGCAAAGCAGATTTTTGTTCGTAAGTTCTTGGCGTCATACAACAATCGAGTCGTCATGGCTGATGACTTAACGGCTGCAATTTCAAAGTTGTTCCCAGGATTCGACAAAGACCTTGGCGACCGTGTTGATGATGGCTCGGTTGAAGTTGTGCCAGATGCTTCTTCAGACTCAAGTGGCGGTGCAACTTCTACGACGCAACCATCCAGTGGCGGTAGTTCGGCAAATCTTGACACTCCTGCGGCGTTGCTTGCTCGGGCTGAAGAGTTGTTTGCTCAGGCCGATGCCGCGCTCGGCAGCACTCCACCTGACTTTGCGCTTTACCAAAAGCGACTTGCCGAAGCACGCGAATTAGTCAGTCGCGCGATCGCCCTTGTCGGCAATTAATTTTTTAGTTACTTTGCTTTTCTGATCTGCTCAATAATTTCGGCGAGGTCTTGGCGAAAAGCAATCTCGTATCGGGCTTGCTCGTTGGCGATACGAGTTTGATTGACACGAAGTTGCTCGAGGGCCTCACGTGACGCAGACTCATCGGCAGTTTTGACGAGTGATTCGATTTCAGTGCCAAGTTCGTGAAGTTGATGTGATAATTCGGTTGTCATCGTTTTGAGTCGAGCATCAATGATCGTAATTTTTTGATCCAGCCCGTTAGTTGCAGCAGTAACCAAAGAGAGTGCATTCGTTCGTTTTGTTAGTTCGCTACGCAGCTCCGCCAATTCAGTTTTGAGAAGTTCGAGGTCAGACTGTGTCGCCTTGGGTGTTCGTTTGAAGAGTGGCATCGCATCAGCGATTATGTCATGTCGCTGGTAGCCTGAGTGGCACGACGCGGGGTGGAGCAGTCCGGTAGCTCGTTGGGCTCATAACCCAAAGGTCGTAGGTTCAAATCCTACCCCCGCCACCATTTCTCTGTAAATTACTTAGCATCACGTCAGCACAACGAGGTATCAATGAACAGGCTTGAAAAAGTGCGGACAATTCGCACGGCGTTGCAAAGTGGCTCGCCAGTCATTGGCAGTTGGATGCAAATTCCTGATTCAAATATTGCTGAAATCATGGGACGCGCCGGTTATCAATGGGTGGCCATTGATATGGAACACGGCCCAGTTGCCGTAAATCAGTTGCCAGATATTTTTCGCGCACTCGAACTAGGCGGCACACTGCCACTGGCACGAGTCGCAAGTCCTTTGCCAATCAATTGTCGTCAGGCTCTTGATCAAGGCGCGGCTGGCGTTGTTGTGCCGATGATCTCGTCGGCGGCACAATTGCAGGCAATAGTTACTGAATGTCATTGGCCACCAAGGGGCCGCCGCGGAGTCGGGTTTCAACGCGCAAACGTATTTGGCAAGTTTTTTGATTCGTATACGCAAGAAGCACAGGAGTCGCTAGTTGTCGCGCAAATTGAGCACATTGCTGCCGTGAACGATCTTGAATCAATCCTCAAAGTTAAGGGTCTTGATGCAATCATGGTTGGCCCATACGACTTGTCGGCGTCGCTTGGCATGACTGGTGACTTTGAAAATAAAAAATACAAGGATGTGCTCAGCAAGATTCTTGAAGTTTGCGCCAAACAAAAGGTCTCATGCGGCATTCATGTGGTGCAACCAGATGCGAAAATGCTTAAACAAAGAATCAGCGAGGGCTATACCTTTATTGCTTACGGCGTAGATACGGTCTTTTTGAATCACAGCGCAACCGCACCCAAGTGATCGAGAATTTAAACTAGTTAGATGACCGCAAAAGTCCTAAAAGTTGGCATTGCGGGCTACGGGGTGGTCGGTAAGCGACGCGGCGACTGTATCCAACGCCATCCGAATTTGAAACTCATCGCAGTTTGTGACCGAGTCTTTACCAGTGATGGTGTATTGCCAAACGGCGTTTCGCATTTTCGAACGTACCAACAACTTCTTGAGCAAGACCTGGATGTCTTGATCGTTTGTATGACCAACGATATTGCAGCCGAAGTAACCAAGGCTGGCTTGAATCTAGGTCTGCACGTATTTTGTGAAAAGCCGCCAGGTCGCGACATGAGCGATATTGCGAGCGTCATCGCGACCGAGAAGAAAAATCCGCAATGTCGATTGATGTACGGCTTTAATCATCGGTACCACGACTCGGTGCAGGATGCGCTGAAAATTATTCGCTCGGGTCGATATGGCAACATCATCAACATGCGAGGCGTTTACGGTAAGTCAAAATTGATTACTTTCAATCAAGCCGACTGGCGAGCAAAAAGGGAAGTTGCTGGTGGCGGGGTGCTGCTAGATCAGGGCATTCATATGGTTGATCTGATGCGACTAATCGCTGGTGAGTTCGTGGATGTGCAGAGTTTCATTTCGAATGGGCATTGGGGATACAACGTCGAAGACAACGCCTACGCGTTGATGCGCACCGAGCAGGGCGTTGTGGCGATGCTCAATAGTTCGGCGACTCAGTGGCGACATCAGTTTTCGCTCGACATAAATATGCAACGCGGTGGGGTCATCTTGCGTGGCATCCTCAGTGGTTCAAAGAGTTATGGCAATGAGACGATGACGCTGGTAACTGCTGACCCTGACCGTGACAACGGAGACCCACAAGAAGAACTATTTGAATATCAAGATGATCCATCTTGGGATCGCGAGATCGCGGCATTCACACAGAGCATTATTGACAACGAGCCTGTGCAAAGCGGCACTTCGCAAGATGCTTATCAAACAATGAAACTTGTCTACAAAATTTATTATGCTGATCCACTTTGGCGAAAGCAGTTTAAAATTGAAGACCCCGAGGTCAATTAATGGAAGAAATCACGATCAACGACATTCATGGCTTCACACTCTTGGTGACCGAACTTGTTGAAAAAGTGGGCAAGAAATTTATCCGAGCCAATAGCGCAGCAGCAAAAAATGTCGTCGACCTACAAATTGGTGGTCGCGAAGTCAAACTCGAGGCCGACACGATGCTTGAAAAAGAACTGATTAAAGGGCTGAAACACACAGGCATTGCGATTCTGAGTGAAGAAACCGGTTTTATCCCTGGCAAGGCATTGCCGAGTTTGTTGTGGGTGATTGATCCGCTCGATGGAAGTTACAACTTCAGCCGCAGTCTTGGCCCGTCGATGATCTCAGTCGCGCTCTGGGGCGCGAACGCACCAATTCTGGGTGTGCTATTCAATTTGGTAACGAAACAGATAATTTTTGGTGGGCCACGAATTGGCGCTCATGTTGGCGATAAGCCTGTGACGGTGTCAGATCGCGCAAATCGAGGTCAGGCAACATTAATTACTGGTTTTCCGAGTAGGTTTCCGATTAGTGACGCAAAAGCAGTGGCAAGTTTCGCTGAGGTTCTGACAAGTTTTGGCAAAGTGCGGATGATCGGTTCTGCTTGCGCCTCGCTTGCGCTCGTAGCAACTGGCAGTGCCGATGTTTATGCCGAACATAACATTATGTTTTGGGATGTGGCAGCGGGCTTGGCGATCGTCAACGGTGCGGGCGGTACTTTTGAATTGGAAGGTGTCAATTTGTCTGAGGGAATTCACAGTGAACCGTGCACAGTGGTAGCGAGTAACAACAAATTTGATGTGTCTGTAGCGATGTTCGACAAAATGCGTGGTCTAGCGTGACGATTCTCGATACGGGCGTCAAGATCGTGCGTAATGTTGGCCGGTTTACTTTCGGCGATGGCGCCGTGTCTGGGGTTGCCGACTTGGTTGCTTCAAAACGCAGCGAAGGGTCGCCATATGCCGTTTTCTTAATTGATGATTACTTTAAAAACGACCACAACATCGCCAGTTTGCTTGGGGCGAAATCAATCGATGCAGTTCATTTTGTTGGCACGGTCAATGAACCTACAACACAAAGCATCGATGAACTCGTAGTCAAGTTGCAGAAGTCTGGGCATAAAATGCCAGCAACAATCCTCGGCTTTGGCGGTGGCATCACACTCGACACGGCAAAAGCAGTTTCTAATTTGTTGACCAACGGTGGTCTGGCCGCCGAATATCAAGGTTGGGATCTTGTTCGATTACCCGGCGTGTACAAGATCGGTGTGCCAACAATTTCTGGTACAGGCTCAGAAGCAACACGAACCTGCGTGATGACAAATCTTGAAACTGGTCTCAAGTTGGGCATGAACAGCGACTTCACAGTTTTTGACCATGTCGTGCTGGACCCAAGTTTGACGAGTACGGTGCCGCGCAACCAATATTTTTTTACGGGCATGGATGCATACATTCACTGCATTGAGGCACTGGCAGGTTCTTATCGCAACGCGATTGGTGATGCATATTCGCGCGAAACCGTGAACCTGTGCCGCAATGTGTTTTTGAGCAACGACATGATGGCTGATGCTCGACGAAGTGATCTGATGGTGGCGAGTTATCTGGGCGGATGCGCGATCGCCACGAGTTATGTCGGCGTGGTTCATCCATTTTCTGCCGCACTGAGCGTCGTCTTCGGCTTGCACCACTGCGTTGCTAATTGCATCGTGCTCAATGCGCTAGGTGAGTTTTACCCGGAGGCACACGCGGAGTTTCGTAAAATGATTGAGTTGCAAAAAGTTGAATTGCCGCGGGGTGTGTGCGCAAATCTGACGGATGACTTGCGTGCTGCGCTGATTGCCGCAACGATTAAACATGAAAAGCCACTGACGAATGCTCTGGGTAGCAACTTTCGCTCAACGCTGACTGACATAAGGATCATCTCGCTGTTCGAGAAGATGTAAAGATTTCTAGGTAAAATCAACACATGCCTGGGTACGAACTAATCGGTGCTGAAGAGCAGGCTGAAGTTGATGATATTTTTCAACATGGCGGGGTTTTGTTTCGTCACTCGTTTGACGCAATCAGACAAAACAAGTGGAAGGTTCGCGACTTTGAAAAGGCTTTCGCAAACTCGCTTGGCGTGCCGCATGCTTTGGCTGTCACCTCGGGTACGGCTGCACTGCGGGTGGCGCTTGCAGTTTTGGATTTGCAGCCAGGTGATGAGGTAATCACCCAGAGTTTCACTTTTGTCGCCACTGTCGAAGCGATCATCGAGTCGGGTGCGACGCCGGTTTGCGCCGACATTGACGGTACTTTGAATCTTGATCCTAAGGCTTTGACAAAAATGATCACTGCAAAAACGAAAGCAGTTATCGCCGTGCATATGTTGGGAACGCCGGCGAATCTTTTTGAAATCGACAGCATTTGTCGCAAAAATAAACTCACCTTGATTGAAGACGCCGCGTGGGGTTGTGGCGGTTCTTTGGATAGTCGACCACTTGGCACTTGGGGTCGAATGGGCACTTTCAGTTTTGACTTTGCCAAGACGATGACGACAGGCGAGGGTGGCATGATCGTTTTTCAAAATGAGACCGACTACAAGGCTGCGGCCGCGTGGCATGATCACGGACACGAAAATAATCCTGCGGTGCCGAGATGGGAAGACACTCGCGCCAGCAGCGGGTTCAACTTTCGCATGACAGAGATGCAGGGTGCAGTCGGCTTGGCCCAGTTGAAAAAACTTTCAACGGTTGTTTCGGCACAACGAAAAAATCGAGATGCAATGTGGGCGGCAATCAAGATTTTGCCGGGCATAGTTGCCCGCGAAGTGCCTGCTGGTTCCTATGAAACAGCAGATGCACTGGTATTCAGTGTTAAAGACAATGCAACTGCTAGGCAGTGTCGAGATGCACTTGTTGCTGAAGGTTTGTCGACGAAAATTCTGCCAGAGGCCGTGACTTGGCATTTTGCAGGCACATGGACTCACATGCCAGAACTCGTTGCCCGTCACGGAGGCGACTTGTCGAAAGCGTTTTTGAGTTCGAGCGCCAGACTCGAGTGCGCAGTATCCCTGCCAGTAGTCGTGAAAATGGATGAAGCCGTGCCCGCAAGATTGCACAAAGCACTATCGAAAGTTTTGCGGAAACAATTATGACTAAACCAGTGATTTCAGTCGTCATCGCTTTATACAACCAAGAGAAATACATTTCGCGATGTCTAAGGTCGCTGATTTCGCAGACAATCTCGCGCGACAAGTTCGAGATTGTTGTCATAAATGACGGCAGCACCGATCGCAGTGCATCCGTGCTCAGCGAATTTGCGACTGAAACTGTGCTCATCAACAATGAGAAAAATATCGGCCTGCCTGCGTCGCTAAACAAAGCAATCCGTCGTGCACGAGCACCGTTTGTCGTGCGAGTCGACGCCGATGATTATGTAAACGCAGAGTTCTTGCATCTGTTGCATGAGTTTTTGCGCGAAAACAAATACATGGATGCCGTTGCGTGTGATTATTTGTTGGTCGACGAACAAGAAGAAGTGTTAGGTCGAAAAAATTGCCTCACCGAACCGATTGCCTGCGGCATCATGTTTCGTACCGAGCAGTTGATTGATATCGGTTTATATGACGAAACCTTTTTGTTGCATGAAGAAACAGATCTGCGACTGCGTTTTACCAAGAAATACAAGATTCATCGACTTGAATTGCCGTTGTATCGATATCGTCGTCACGAAAGTAATTTGACGAACGACGCAGCAGCGATGGAACATCATCGTCAACGGATAATCGAAAAGCACGGCAGCGAGTCGGCAAAGTGACGACACAAGTCAAACTTGGCGATCGGATGGTTGGTCAAGCTGATCGGCCATATGTGATTGCAGAAATCGGCGTGAATCACGAAGGTTCGCTGGCAACAGCGAAATTGTTGATCGAGTCGGCGAAGCGTGGCGGTGCCGACGCAGCGAAATTCCAGACTTATAAAGCAGGTTTGATCGCCTCAAAGTTCTCGCCGTCTTATTGGGATACGAGCAAAGAGCCAACGACCAGTCAATACGAGTTGTTCACTAAATACGACTCGTTCGGCGAGGTCGAATATAAAGAGTTGGCGATGCATTGCAAGAAGCACGACATCGAATTCGTTTCGACGCCGTTTGATTTGGGTGCAGTCGACATGCTCAATCCGCTGGTGCGTTTTTTCAAAATTGCATCTGCTGACATCACGAATCCACCGCTATTGAAAAAAGTTGCAGCAACGGGCAAGCCAGTCATTTTGTCGACTGGGGCCTCGAATATCGGCGAGATTGATGCAGCGCTGGCGATTTTGCGAAGTGCCGGCGCCAAAGAAATTTGTTTGATGCATTGCATTCTCAACTATCCGACGCGCAACGAGAATGCTCATCTCGGCATGCTGGACGACTTGCGCAATCGATATCCAGAATTGTTGCTCGGATACTCAGACCACACCTTGCCCAATGAGCAAATGACGAGCTTGATCGCTGCGCATTTGCTTGGTGCTGTCGTGCTTGAAAAACACTTCACCCTCGACAAAACACTTCCTGGCAATGATCACTATCACGCGATGGACGAAAAAGACTTGGCGAGATTTCAAGTCAATGTCAAGCAAGTGCACGAACTTCTTGGGCCAACCCGACTGAAAACATCGATTGCCACCGAAGAAATTTCTCGATTGAACGCCCGCCGAAGCATCGTCTTGACTCGTGATTTAAAGTCGGGCCACGCACTCACTGAAAAAGATTTGGTGGCCAAGCGACCAGGCACCGGTATCAGCCCGATGAGTTGGGATGAGGTCATCGGCAAGAAAGTTGCCCGCGATTTGCCCGAAGATCATATTTTGACTTGGGACGATCTCACTAAATCATGACTCGGGTCGTCGCCGTCGTCCAGGCGCGCATGAGTTCGTCGAGATTTTCGGGCAAAATGCTGGCCCGGCTCGGCAACAAAACTTTGCTCGAGTGGGTGCTAACCCGTGTTTGTGACGCCAAACGACTCGATCAAGTTGTGCTGGCAACCTCAACTAGTCCCGACGACGACAAACTTGCCGACGCGGCTTCAGGTTTCAAAGTAAAAATTTTGTGAGGCAGCCAGGACGATGTGTTGGACCGTTTTGTACAAGCAGCGAAAATTTCGCAAGCAGATCTTGTCGTGCGGGTTTGTGCTGACAATCCGTTTGTGGCCGCCGAAGAGATCGATCGCTTGGTTGTTGCACATGAATCTGGCAACTATGACTATTCATGCAATCATCAGCAAAGGCTCAACAACAGATATGCCGATGGTTTTGGCGCCGAAATTCTTTCAGCACAACTGCTAAACAGCATTGCGAAGTTGACGACTCAACAAGCACATCGTGAACATGTCACGAGTTATATCTGGGACAATTCTGATAAGTTCAAGATGAATGCAGTACAAGCGCCACAAGAGTTGGCATTTCCAGAGATCAAATTAGACATTGACACGCCACAAGATCTATCTCGACTAAATGAATTCGTCAATAATTTCGGGATAACAACTGCAGCAACTGCGGCAGAAATCGTTGAAGCCTTCAATAAATTTCAGAATTCTTGAGTAGCGTGCAGGCATGTCAAATTCAAAGCCAAAAGTTGAAATTCCAAGCACTCCAGCGCCACAAGGTTTAGTAATCGAAGACATCACTGTCGGCGATGGCGAAGAAGCAGTGAGCGGCAAAAATGTTTCGGTACATTACGTCGGCGTTGCGTGGAGCACTGCGAAACAGTTCGACGCGTCATGGGATCGCAACGAACCGTTTGATTTTGGTCTTGGTGCGAGTCAAGTCATTTCAGGCTGGGACAAAGGCGTCGTCGGTATGAAGGTCGGTGGCCGGCGCAAACTTACGATCCCGCCAGACATGGGTTACGGCAGTCGCGGCGCAGGTGGCGTGATCAAAGGCGGCGAGACGCTCGTGTTCGTCGTTGATTTGTTGAACGTTTTTTAACTAGCCGAGATTTGTTTTTTGCGATAGTGGTTTCGACATAGCAACTCGTAACGCACAACATCGCCGAACAACGGCGCGATCGTGTTTTTATCGGTATCACCAACCATCACCGTTTCGCCCTCGAGCACGACTTTGTCGTTGACCAAGCGGGCGTTGTTCGTCGCTCGTGCGCCGCACCAGCAACGCGCTTCGACTTGCATTTCAATTCGCTGATCGGCAATCTCGAGCAACCTGCGTGTGCCGTCAAATAACAAACCTTTGAAATCAGTAATTAGCCCGAAAGCATAGACATCGACATGAAGTTCGTCGACGATTAGTGCAAGTTGATCGCACTGTTCCACAGAGCAGAACTGCGCTTCGTCACAAACGATAAATTGCAACGGCATTCTTGAGAGCGCCAATTCATAAAGATTTAGTTCCGGCGCCATCTCAATCGCCGGTGTTGACACGCCCAAGCGACTTGTAACTTGACCACCATCACGGTCGAGTTTGGTCAACAGCAAACCAGCCAGCCCGCGAGTGGTGAGATTGTGATTTATCTGCAACGCGAGTGTGCTTTTGCCCGACCCCATCGTGCCGTAGTTGAACCGCAATGTTGCCATCTCAGGGCAAAACGCTACCTTGCTTTGACTGTTATAAAAAAACGTGTTCACGAATTAGGGTAAAGATGTAATGACAAGCCTCGAGCTCGCAAAATATATTGACCATACGTTGCTTGCCCCCGAAGCAACTGGTCGGGATGTAGCCAAACTTTGTCTAGAAGCCAACGAGATGAAAGTCGCCGCAGTCTGCATCTCGCCGTCACTTTTGCCGTTACCAAGCGGATTATTGTCGGGCGACATCGCCCTCGCATGCGTAACAGGCTTTCCGTCTGGGGCCCACGCTGGTGCCACTAAAGCGTTCGAAGCCGCCACTGCAGTTAAGAACGGTGC
>CAMDEC010000003.1 GCA_945893395.1 Bifidobacterium breve | reverse complement strand
GCAGTCTGCATCTCGCCGTCACTTTTGCCGTTACCAAGCGGATTATTGTCGGGCGACATCGCCCTCGCATGCGTAACAGGCTTTCCGTCTGGGGCCCACGCTGGTGCCACTAAAGCGTTCGAAGCCGCCACTGCAGTTAAGAACGGTGCGACCGAAATCGACATGGTCGTAAATTTGGGTTTTGTTTATGACTCGATGTGGTTAGAACTCGGCGACGAAATCTCGGTCGTACGCAAAGTCATCGCTAACTCAGCGAAGTTGAAAGTGATAATCGAGTCGGGCACCCTGTCAGACGAACAAATAGTGATGACCTGTCGCGTGGCAGTTGCCAATGGCGCAGATTTTGTCAAAACTTCAACGGGCTTTCACAAGTCTGGTGGTGCCACCGTGCACGCCGTGCAGTTGATGCGCGAGACAGTTGGCAAATCAATTGGCGTCAAAGCAAGTGGCGGCATTCGCACGCGCGAATCGGCACTTGAAATGATTAATGCCGGAGCCTCGCGGCTAGGCACATCTGCAACCCGAACAATTTTGGCTGGTTAGTTAAGAAAACCGTTCATTGGCAACGACTCGCGTTGCAACCAGTTGTCACTCGGATATTTTGCAGCACCATCAATTGCGTGAATCGTGTATGCGTGTCGCGGCTTGTCGCTCGTGTTCGGTCCTGATCGATGGGGCAGCGTGCCGTTCAGTAAAATCAATGTGCCGCGAGCGGCTTCAAGTGGCACAAGACCCTCGGTTGGGTATGGCGTCGGATCAAAAACTTCGTTATATGTCGACTTGCGATCATCGGATAGTCGATTGCGAGTCTTGACGGGTATGCGATGCCCGCCAGGTAGCGCCCACATGCAACCGTTTTGAGTTGTCGCGTCGTCAATCGCAAACCAAAAACCGATCACCGATTGCGGATCTGTCCATAAATAAGTGTGATCGACATGGGAAGTAACTTCACCGCCGATGCGGGGCTGCTTGAAGATGTACATCGATTGCAACAGTTGCGCCTGCTTCAAACCGATAGATTTTGCGACAGCGGCCAAGCGACTTGAGTGACTGAACTCTTTGAACACTGGGTCAAGATCGTGCATCGCGTGGCCCAATTTGTTCAAGCACAAATGTGCGTCTTGACGCAGTTCGCCTTGCTCATCGAACGCATCTTTTTCGAAAAAGCAGCGAATCTTGTCGCCGCTCGTCAAGAAATAATCTTCCGATGCGTGCACCGCCGTGCCGTCAGCGGTGAACACGGTGGCTTCTTGTGGTGACGGACAATATTCTTTCGCCAAGACCATGGCCTGATCGCGAAGTTTTAAGCATGCGCTGTCGTCGACAAAATTCGGCAGAACCAGATATCCGTTTTGATTAAAAAATTCGGCTTGCGCCGTTGTCAAACCATCTTGAGTGATCATCGCGATTAATCAGCTTCTGGGTTTACAAACACGGATTCTTCCGGAAACGCGACCGGCAACATCTCGCTGAGTTTGCGCGGTTCGCCGTTGACTTCGAGCAACATGCTGGCGCCACCGTGCTCCCACAATAATTGTCGACAACGACCACACGGAGTTACTGGTTGATCGTTGCCAACCGTGCACAGCGCCACGAGCCTGCCACCACCCGAGCGCGCCAACTCGCTGATGATTCCGCACTCGGCGCAAAGAGTCATGCCGTATGAAGCGTTTTCAACATTGCAACCAGTGATGATGCGACCGTCGTCCACTAGAGCAGCCGCGCCGACTCTAAATTTCGAATATGGCGCATATGCATTTTTTGCCACGGCAAGCGCCGTGTTTCTGAGCAATGTCCAATCAATTGGTTTGGTCATGACGTAGGCAACAGTAGTGCCGAAAGCCGAACTAGTTATTGTTGACGCTTGCCAGCACTTGTTTTCCCAAGGCTTTGACCTTGTTGATTGTTGCGTTGCGATCAATCGTTAGACACTTCCGATCGCGCACCACAACTTTGCCATCAACCATGACATGTTGCACATCTGCCCGAGTGACACAAGTTGTGATCGTCGTATGAGGATCAAAATTTGGCGTCAGCGATGGCGAGTCTGCGTCAAGCACTATCAGGTCGGCGCGCTTGCCGACTTCGAGCGAGCCGATCATGTGGTCGAGTTGCAGCGCACGTGCACCATTAATTGTTGCCATGCGCACAAGTTCGACACTCGGCAACACAGCAGGGTCTTTAGCATTCGTTTTTTGCATGTATCCCGCGAGGCGAATTGCAATCCAAAGATCAAGGTCGTTGCCCGATGCCGGGCCGTCGGTGCCGAGCGCGATGTTCACACCCGCTCTTTGTAGATCCAGAATTCTGGCGATACCGCTGGCAAGTTTGAAATTTGATGCAGGACAATGCACGACCGTTGCCGAGTTTTGCGCGATCAATTTAATGTCGTCGTCACTGAGATGAATGCCGTGGGCAAGAACGCTGCGTCGCAGCAAGTTTGTATCACTGAGAACTTGAATTGGCGTGCGACCGCCGTGGCGTTGCGCCACGAGTTGCATTTCACCAACCGTTTCGGAAGCGTGTACGTGAACGCGCGCTTCAAATTTTGCAGACAAGTCGGCGATCGTGCGCAGTTGTTCTTCGCTCAGCAAATATGTGCTGTGCGGCGCGACCCAACCCGTCGTGCCAATCGTGTCACGCGGTGCTTCAAGCCACTTCGTCGCCCACTTCAGGCGATCGGCAAACTTAAGTGGCTCGGGTCCGTCTGACTCTAAAAAGTTTGGGCCAGTCTGCAGTCGCAAAGAACTTGACTTTGCGACCGCAACCGCGGCTTCAGGCAGGTAATACATGTCGAGCGACGTTGTGATGCCGCCGAGAAGAGACTCGAGTGCCGCGAGTTCGGTGCCGGCATGTACTGCGTCATAATTCAGCACACGCACTTCGGCGGGCATCAGGCGAGCGAGAAAATCCTCGAGGCTCATATCGTCGCCAAGACCACGAAACAGCGTCATGGCGAGATGCGTATGACTGTTGATCAAACCTGGCATCACGATCGCACCGCGAGCATCAATCGTCTCGGCTGCGTTGTTGGCAATCGGCGCCGAGGAAATTGCGCGAATCGAACCGTCGCCACCGACGACTAGAGATCCATTTTCAATGACCGAATCCGACTTGTCGACCGTGACGATTTGCGCATTATTGATTGCAATCCGGTCTTGCGTGTTGGTCGACATAACTGTTACTTGTTGTTCTCGAGATCGATTTGTTTAAGAATATTGGCGAGCAGACCACCCACGTGCGATGCAGATGCCTTGCCGATTGCCAAGACTTCGTCGCCAGAGAGTTTTTTGCCAGAGATGCCCGCAGCAAGATTCGTTGCCAGCGACAATGCGAGAACATCCATGCCCATGTGGCGGGCGGCGATTGTCTCCATCACGGTTGACATGCCAACGAGATCGGCGCCCCAGACTCGGGCGGCGCGAATTTCTGCAGGTGTCTCAAAGTGCGGACCGTGGAATCCCATATAAACGCCTTCGTGCAGAGTTGGGTCGACACGCTTGGCGATTGTGCGGAGTCGCGAACTGTATGCATCGGTCAAGTCGACAAAGCGGCCATGCAGTGGCGCCGGTGCGTCCGCGCCAGTCAACGGCGAGAAGCCGGTCAAGTTGATGTGGTCAGAAATTAGTGCGGTCGCGCCGACACCCCAATCTTCGCGCAGACAACCCGCGGCGTTTGTCAGCACGACTGTTTTGCAACCGCTAAAAGCAGCAGTGCGAACAGCGTGTACCACCGCGTTGACGCCGTGACCTTCGTAAAGATGCGTACGGCCAGTCAGCAACAAAACGCGAGATTTGCCGACTGCGACACTTTTAAGAGTTCCACCGTGGCCGATTGCCGATGGCTTGATGAAGCCAGGAATCTTAGTTACCGAAATTTCGTTGGTCGCCTCGAGCACCGAGGCGGCATGCGCCCAACCCGAACCCAAGACCGCCAAAATATCATGAGCGCCGCCAAATTTTTTGACGAGAACTTCTGCTGCTTGCTTCGCCAAGTCGTAGGCATTGCTTGCATTCGCAGTCTCCATGAGATCAGGCTACGGCGAGATTAATAATTCGCGTTAAGACGAAGTGCCTTCTAATTCATAGAGCACAATCATGCAGAAATTGCAATCGCTTTTATCAGTCACGAGATCGAATTTTTGGCTGGCACCTGTGTTGCGTAGCAGGTCTTTGAGTAGTCTTGCCACACGAGTAAATACTCAAAACAGAGATGAGACAAAATGTCGGTTTATGACGCAAAAGTCGCCGGGTTATCTGGCCAAAAAGATTTGCTTAGTTCATTGAACAGATCAGTGACACTCGTGGTCAATGTGGCCTCGAAGTGTGGCTTGACGCCGCAGTACACGGCGCTCGAGGCACTGCATAAGCAATATTCGGCGCAAGGGTTTGCGGTTTTGGGTGTCCCGTGCAATCAATTCGGTGCTCAAGAACCTGGTTCGGCGAGCGAGATCGAGACGTTTTGTTCGACGAAGTATAGTGTGACGTTTCCGCTGTCTGAGAAAATCGAAGTTAACGGCGCTGGGCGTCACGAGTTGTACGACAAATTGACGGTTGTCGCCGACGCTGAAGGTCATTCGGGCGATATTCGCTGGAACTTTGAAAAGTTCTTGATCAGCCGCGACGGCAAGGTTGTGTGTCGCTTCAACCCAACAGTCGCGCCAGACGCACCAGAAGTAGTTAATGCAATCAAAGAGCAATTAGCCAAATAACTTATGCGCACCGTCAAAGTTGCCGCGTTGCAAATGTCGATGTCGACAAAAGTCGACGAGAACATCGCCATCGCCGAGAGACTTGTGCGAAGCGCCGCGATACAAGGGGCGCAGATTATTTTGATCCCAGAACTCTTCGAGGGTCATTATTTTTGCAAAGATCAAACGACTGACGACTTAAATCGGGCGATTGAAATGTCGTCGCACCCGACGGTTGCGTATTTTGCCAAGGTCGCTAAAGAGTTGAGTGTTGTTTTACCGATCAGCGTTTATGAGCGCGCCAATAATTCTTTGTTTAATTCGGTGGCGATAGTTGACGCCGATGGCAAGGTGCTTGGCACATATCGCAAAAGCCACATTCCGGATGGACCGGGCTACAACGAGAAGTTCTATTTCAGCCCAGGCGACACCGGCTTCAAGGTTTGGCAAACAAAATATGCCAAGATCGGCGTCGGTATTTGTTGGGACCAGTGGTTTCCTGAAGCGGCGCGCGTGATGACGTTGCGTGGTGCAGAGATTTTGCTTTACCCGACCGCGATCGGCACCGAACCGTCAAATGCTGAACTCGATTCATCCGGTCATTGGCAACGCGCGATGCAAGGTCATGCCGCCAGCAACTTGACGCCGGTGATAGCCGCAAATCGCACAGGCCGCGAAGTTGGTCGAGCAACTGAAATTACTTTTTACGGATGTTCGTTCATCTGTGATGCAACTGGCGCAAAAGTTGCCGAGGCCAATCGCACCGAAGAAACTATATTGTTGGCAAGTTTCGATCTCGAAGCGCAAAAACTCGCACGAACCTTCTGGGGTTTGTTCCGTGATCGTCGCCCCGAGTTGTATCAACCACTGATGAGTCTTGACGGGCTCGATCAGTGAGCATGCCGGCCGAGTTTTCTCGGCACGAGCGCACCGTAATTTGTTGGCCGGCGCGTTCAGAAATTTATGGCGCGCGTCTCGTTGAGGCCCAAACCGCGCACGCGGCGCTCGCCAACACGATTTCGGGATATGAACCCGTGTCAGTTATCGCCAACCCAAACGATGTCTCGAGCGCGCGTCGAGTATGTGCCGAAAATGTCGAAGTCGTTGCGCTCGAAATTGACGATGCATGGTTTCGCGATTCGGGGCCCAACTATGTGATTGAAAACGGCAAACTGATTGCAACATGTTGGCAGTTCAACGGCTGGGGCGAAAAGTTCGTGCCGTTTGATAAAGACGCGACGATCGCCTCGCGTTGGGCAAAACATGTCGGTCACCAAACTCAGATGATCGACATGGTTCTCGAGGGCGGCTCGATAAATGTTGACGGTGCGGGCACGCTGATCACGACCGAACAGTGTTTACTCAACCCGAATCGCAATCCGAAACTTTCGCGCGAGCAAATTGCAAATCGTTTGTGCAGTGAACTGGGTCAGCAGCAAGTGGTATGGCTGCCATTTGGTCTGGCGCTCGACGATGACACTGATGGCCATGTTGACAATGTGGCCGCATTCATCGGGCCCAAGACCGTGATTATGCAAGGTTGTGGAGACAAGAACGAAGAAGACTTCGCACGTTGTGCATCAAACATTGCAGTGGCAAAAGACGCTGGGTTAATCGTGCACGAGATACCGATCTTGCCGTTTGTTGTCACTGATTCGATTCGCGCAGCGGTGCCATATTTGAATTTTTATATTTGCAACGACGCAGTAATCGTGCCTGTTTGTGGCCACGATGCTGACAGCGAAATGCTGGCGTTACTTGGCGAATTTATTCCGAGTCACGACATTGTTGGTCTTGAGATCGGCGAGATTCTTGCGCGCGGCGGCGGCGGTATCCACTGCATCACCCAGCAAGTGCCCGCCGTTTAATCGTTAAACAGGGGCGTCCATGTTGCGCAGTGGCAAGACTTGCGCGGGCAGATTCGACCATAAATCGCTGAGCAACTCGTCGCGCAACGCACGCACTGACTCGTCGTTCCAGCGGTTGACATGTTGCAACGGATCATTGACCAAGTCGTAAAGTTCACCCTCGCCAAATTTGTTCATCGTGCCATCAAGTGCGGCGGTGCAGACCCAATTGTCGCGACAAATCGTGCGCAGATGCACGATCTTGCCGAACAGCACGCTGTCCCATTCGGTGAGCACGCGCTCGTGACCAAGAACTTGCGCATCGCGATCATCCACTGGCAAGCACGGCGCCTCGGTATATTTCGGTCGATCGATGCCAGCAATGTGGGCAAATGTCGCGGCCAACGAAACCAAACCAACAGGTGCACTAACTCGCGCCGGCGCAGTCTTGGCGCTCGGTGCCGGTCGCCAAATAAGCGGCAACCGCATCAACGAATCGACATGATACGGGCCCTTGAATAGCAAGCCGAAGTCGCCTTGAAACTCGCCGTGGTCGGTCGTATATATGACATCCAGATCGCTTGACCAACCGCGCACATTGATCGCCTTGAGCACATCACCAATTGCATCGTCGATTAATTCGTTTTCGACGTGCGTGAACGCGTTTACTTCGCGAACTTGATCGGCTGTCATCGCGGCCGGCACCCATCGCGCGGGCGCTTCATAATTTGAAACGAAAGTGCCGTCATACCAACCGCGCCAGTGACGCAATTTGTCGTCGATAATTTTTTCGCGCTTTGATTTATCTTCGACATAGCCAGCCGGCAAGTCGAGTTCGCGCCATGGCACGCGATGCAACTCAGATGCGGGCGGGTCCCACGGGTGGTGCGGATCGGGAAAACTCATCCAACAAAACCAATCTTTGTCCACCGGCAAAGAGTTCAACCAGTTGATTGTTTGCTGCGCCACCCAATGTGTGTGATACCAATCGGTTGGTATCGGGTTTACTTTTAATTGTGGCGCGTTTGTGTCGCCGCCACCTTGCGCGTTGACCTGTAACTCATTATCAAGCACGTTGTAGTAACCAGCAATCGCTTCAGGGTGATTGTCGTGCACCCATTGTGAATAATGCAATTGCCCGACCGCACCGTGCGTCGAAAGTTCCATATGGTCGAAACCGCGATGCGGGTCGGCGGGGTTATCGATTGTCTTGCGTTGATTGCCCATTCGATTTTCTGTGAATCTCAAAAATGGATCAAGTAGCGGCTCGAAATGCGCTTTACCGATCAGTGCCGTCGCATAACCAGCACGCCGCAGGTCGCTGGCAATGCTCGGCGCGTCTTCGGGCAATGGCACGCCGTTCATCCACACGCCGTGCGTGCTGACATGCTGACCGGTGATCATCGTGCTGCGCGACGGCATGCACACGACATTTTGTGGGTGCGCGCGATCAAATGTGATGCCCGCTCGACTGAGAGCATCGATGTTTGGTGTGCGCGCGATCGTGCCACCGTTGCAACCCAGCGCGTCATATCGCTGCTGATCGGTAGTAATAAACAAAATTTTTCGGCCCATAATTATTTGCCGTCGAACATTTGTTTGACTTTTTCTAAACCGAGGCTTGCTGCGCCGGCGATTGGAAGCGCCAAAACTTCAGGGTCCATATCGGTTGAATACATCACTAAACATCGATCGTTGCCATCAGGTATGACGTCAACAGTGCCGAGATGAAATTTGATCAGTGAATTATTGACGATCTTGTATTGAAATCTGCGCAAGTCATGGTCGAGCGTGACGATGTCTTCTTCGAACACGATGCCACCAGCCAAAGTTATCCACCGCTTGTTGCCCTCGACGCGACACTCGCTAATCGGAAACCATTCGTGCAGTCGCTCGGGGGCACCCACGAACGACCAAACTTTGTCCGCATTGCATTCGACAAAAGCGTGACGACGAACGGTGCCCATTGGGTGATAACGCTACTGATCTGGTTGTAAGCGAGGCGAAGTTCTAGAAATGCGAGCGCACTGCCCAGAGGTCGGGAAATACTGGCTTAAATAAAGTTGAAGACAAATATGCGGCACCACTTGAGCCACCGGTGCCGTGCTTCATGCCGATTGTGCGCTCAACCATTTTTACATGGCGATAGCGCCACTCTTGCAAGCCTTCATCGATGTCGATTAGTCGCTCGAGCAATATCGCCACCTCTGGGTCGTTGCGATATGCATTCGCCAACGACTCTTGCACGAGTTCATTGGCTAGATAACTCTGGCTCATATCGCGCTGCATTACTTCTTGTGGCATTTTGTGGTTGTGCTTCGTCAAATAAACCAGCACCGAATCAAAAATCGCAGGTCGATTCATCGCACTCAGTACACGGCGTTGTGACTCGCTGTTTGGCTCGAGGTGGTCGACCATCGACGGGTCGCGTCTTCCGAGCACCGCCTCGAGTTCACGAAACTGAACCGACTGAAAACCGCTTGCTGCTTCAAGTCGGTCGCGAAATGAATTGAATTGCAATGGCGTCATCGTTTCTAAAATGTCGACTTGACTGACCAACACTTTAAAAATTGTGCGCACCCGACCCAACACCGACAGCGAAGCGTAGGTATCGCCGAGTTCAAGCATTTGTTGGCCCCGAGACAGTTCGTGCAACACGCACTTGAACCACAACTCATACGTCTGATGCACGATGATGAATAGCATCTCGTCGTGCTCTGGTCCGGCCGAACGCAGACTTTGCAGTTGCAACAGTTCTTCAACCTTGAGATATGACGAATATGTCACGGCTGGGTCAAATTTCTTCATATTTTCGTCAGACTTCATATACCGTGAGCGTATGCCAAACGACTTGACTTCAAGAAGTTACGCCGAAGAGCTTGACGCTAATGACTCGTTGTCGGCGTTTCGTAACGAATTCGTAATCGCCGACCCCACACTTTGTTATCTTGATGGCAATTCACTAGGGCGCATGCCAAAAGCGACGGCCAGAGTAGTTGAAAATTATTTGCAGCGAGAGTGGGCGACAAAACTTGTCACTGGTTGGTCAGAGTGGATTGATGAAGCGCAAACAGTCGGCGATCTTGTGGCGCGTACGACTTTTGGTGCGTCGGCTGGTCAGACACTATGTGTCGACACTACGAGCGTTAATTTTTATCAACTTTGCAGTGCAGCAGTAGACGCCAGACCAAATCGCAAGACAATAATCAGCGACACAGCGAACTTTCCGACTGATCGATATGTTTTGGAAGGCATTTGCAAGCAACGCGATTTAAAACTCGTGCTGATCGACGATAATTCGGGCGAAGAGTTTGTTTCACCAGAAATGCTGAGTGCGGTGCTTAACGACGATGTCGCACTTGTAACTTTGTCGGTGATTCAATATCGCTCGGGTGTGTTGCATGACATCGCCAAACTCACTCAACTTGCCCGTGATGCCGGTGCACTTTTTGTTTGGGATTCGAGTCATGCAGTGGGGGTTGTGCCGATGCAATTTGAGCGCGACAAAGTTGATCTGGCGGTCGGTTGCACTTATAAATATTGCAACTCGGGCCCTGGCTCGCCGGCGTGGCTGTATGTCAGTAAGTCGATCCAAGCCGAGTTGCAAGTGCCGATTCAAGGGTGGTTTGCCCAGCGTGACCAGTTCGGGATGGGTCAGGGTTTTGATCGCACAGACGGCATGCGCGGGTTTCAAATTGCGAGTCCAAGCATCATCGGTATGCGCTGTGTCGAAACTGCGATTTCAATGATCGAGCGAGCAGGTTTGCCGGCAATTGCCAAGAAAGCAGCGATCGGTACGGATTTTATGCTCGCTTTGCATGATGCTTGGCTGGCACCACTTGGTTTTTCTGTTGCTACACCGCGTGATGCTACGCGACGTGGCGGCCACATTTCTTTGCGCCACGAGCATGCCCGCAAGATTTCTGAGGCGATGCGAATTTTCGCCAATGTAATTGGTGATTATCGTCAACCAGATTGCATCAGGTTGGCGATCTCTCCATTAGCAACTAGCTATGTCGAAGTGTTCGACGGCTTCGCGGCAATTCGTGACCTAGTGGCGACGAAAAAATATCTTGAAGTCAAAGAGTTCGCCTCACGCGTTACTTGATTTGTCCATTGGTGTGCTCGTAATCCAGCGAATAGCACTGGTCATCAAATAACCCAACGGTCGAAAAACCACCTGTTCAATGATTGGCAAATAGCCAACGCGCAGCGGAATTCGCGTCCATGCCGGCAAAGTCGAGACAGTTGCAACCATTAATAGCCAGTAGGCGATTTTCGCTGCACCGGGCAGGGGCGGTTTGAACAGGAGATATTTTGTCGCATCTCGCGACTCACGGGTGCTCTTCAATTCTGGGCGGTATGAGTCGATCAACTCACGCATCTCTGCTTCGGTTTCTGGCGGATCAATCACGCCGACTGCCCGTGCGACAAACGCTGCGTCTTTGACATAGCCGTCACGGCCTTCTTGGTCGAGCGGTGCTTTGCTGAATTTTTGGTAGGTGCATAAGAACGAGTCAATTTCGGCGATATGCACCCATTTCAAAAGATGCGGATCAGTAGCCGAATATGTGCGGCCGTCGCTGGCTACGCCATTTACTTTGAGGTGCACGGCTTTGACGCGCTCAACGATTCGCTGTGCTTCGTTGGCCGGACCAAAACTTGTTGCAGCCAAAAAGTCGGCTGTACGCTGCAATCGACCCCATGGATCTTTTCTGTAATCTGAATAATTAGCGACACCAGCCATCGCGAGTGGGTGCAGTGATTGCAACAGCAACGCTCGCAAACCACCGATGAACATCGATGCGTCACCGTGCACAAGTCGAATCGGTCGATCTTCGGCGAACCATCGCTCGCCAGGTGCATCCATTATTTCTTGCGTGCGTTGACTCGCGTTTGGTCCGACGACGCGCGCACGCAATTCAGTCGCAATGTTTTCGCGAATCTGCTCGATTGAGATTGTTTTACCCATTAGCTTCATAAAGGTTCGTTATATCGTGGCATCTCAAGTGGACATTTGTCTACATCAACGACAACTACGATAGATGACATGAGTCATGCCGAGTCAGATGACTTGACCCAATACGAGAGAATGCCGAGGTGGGTGCCTCGGGCGATTCTGCTGTTTTGGGTGGGCTTCCTGGCCACATTGGTAGCACGCGAATTATTCCATCAACTGTCGAACTTTTTGATTCTGTTGTTGATCTCGCTGTTTTTTGCCCTGGCGATTGAGCCTGCCGTAAATCGCCTCGCGGCGCGTGGTTGGTCTCGTGGCTCGGCGACCGCTCTGATGCTGGTCAGTGTCTTTGCCGCGGTTGTTTCGTTCGGCGCGGCGATCGGCACTCTGGTTGTGACCCAGGCCCAAGATCTGTTTGACAACCGCGAACAATATGTGACCGACACGGTTGAATTTCTCAACGACACCTTTGGCACTTCGATTGATTCGCAAAGTTGGGTCGACTCAATCAGCGACCCAAATGGGTCGGTACAAAACTTTTTCGAAAACCAGCAAGACCGAGTTGTAGATCTTTCGCTCGGTGCATTAAGCGGGTTGCTGCAAGTTCTTTCAATTACGCTGTTTGCTTTTTATCTGATTGCTGACGGGCCGAGATTGCGTCGAGCAATTTGCAGTCGACTCAGCGCCGATAAACAGAAAACAGTCCTCGCAGTCTGGAATTTAGCCGTGCAAAAAACCGGTGGATACATCTACTCGCGGGCACTGCTGGCGGTTGTTTCGTCATTTTTTCACTGGATCGTGTTTCAGTCCATCGGCACACCTGCACCTGTTGCGCTTGCAGTTTGGGTCGGTTTGATTTCACAATTCTTGCCCGTGGTTGGCACATATCTCGCGGGCGTGTTGCCCGTGCTTTTGGCATTTTTAGATTCGCCGGTTAAGGCACTAATTGTGATCGTGTTTATTGCGGTTTATCAGCAATTTGAGAACTTTTTGTTGGCACCAAAAATTACGGCGCAAACTCTCGAACTGCATGCCGCGGTTGCGTTCGGCGCGGCAATCGCAGGTGGGGCGGTTCTTGGTCCGATTGGCGCAGTCTTGGCGTTGCCGTTTGCGGCGATGGTGCAAGGCATTGTCGGCAACTGGGGAAGACGGTTCGAAATTATTGATGATCCACTTGTCGGTGTGCGAGTTGCTAAGTCGTCGAGCAAGAGAAAGTTTTTCAAGAAATAAAGTGCAGAAATTTAATAGAGTTTTCTTTACGCTACTAATTTCTGTCGGCTCTATGGCGTTTGGCGCACAGGCGCAAGGTGCGTCGAATGATTCGACAACAACGACAATTGCTAGTTCGTCAACAATTGCTGACACGACAGGTTCAAGTTCTTCGACGACTTCGACGGTTGTGCCAGCGCCGACAGCCGCACAAACAGCGTCTCTGTACTACAGAGGTGCGTTGAGATTTCCGCCGTTTACCCGATTGAATCCACCGCAATTGCCCAACAAATCGGGTTTTGGACGCAGGGTAATTTATAAAAATAGTTTGCAGTGGGTGTGGGTTGTAGACGCTCAAAACAATGTTGTGCGCGTGATGCCAGTCTCCGGTCGGCGTGGTGTGCCGACACCGGGCGAATACAAAGTCAACAGTCAGTCTTTGCGCTCATACAGTCTTGACTTTGAAGGTGTGTGGTTCAACAACATGACCCGTTTTGCGTTGGGGCCTAAAGGTGGCAATATCGGGTTTCACGCGATACCAACAAAAAATGGCAAGGTGTTGCAGACCGAAGATCAACTTGGCACCTTTCAGGGCAGCGGTTGTTTGCGTCTCAGGCCCGACGACGCAAAATTTATTTTCAATTTTGCCAAGCCGGGCACGAAAGTTGTCGTGCTGCCGTAATTCTTGAAAATTAAAACCGGGCGAGTTCGGTTTTTAGCAAGTCGAGACCCAAATTGCCAAGGTCGAGCGCATATGCGTGCCAGGCGCGTAAGTCGAAGTTTGCTCCGTGCTTGCGTTTTGCATCGTCACGCAATGAAAGCCAAACACGCTCACCAAGTTTGTATGAGATTGCTTGCGCCGGCCAGCCGAGATACCGATTGATCTCTGATTTGTTAAAAGCATCATCGCTTGATGAGCGAGCCGACAAAAATTGAAGCGCCAACTCGGGTGTCCAGGCTTCACCACCATGCCATTTTGAGGATTTCGGAATCGTGTACTCGCAATGCATGCCGATGTCGACGACGATTCGCGCGGCGCGAAACGCCTGTGCATATAAATAGCCAAGTCGGTATTCGGGTTTGCTCAAGAAGCCAAGTTCATCCATTAGCCGTTCGGCATAAAGCGCCCAGCCTTCGCCGTGTCCGCTGACGAATTCGTTACGTTGAAAGCGCGAAAGTTTTTCTGAATTGACAGTCGCCATGCCAATTTGCAGGTGATGGCCGGGCACGCCTTCGTGATATGCGGTGGTTGGTTCGCTCCATAACGGAAACCGTGTGCGACCATTTGCGGGGTACCAAGTGCGACCCGGGCGAGTTAGATCTTCGCTCGGCGATGTGTAATACATTGCGGCTGCACCACCTGGTGGTGAGATCATCGCTTCGACACGATGAATTTCTTTGGGAATTTCAAAATGATTTTCGCGAATCAAAAACGACATCGCATCATCCATCAACTTTTGCAGCCATTCGCGCAGATTCTTTTCGCCCTCGATGCTGTGACTTGGGTCTGTGTCTAAAAAGTTTCGAACTTCGTCGAGCGACATATTCGGGTTTATTTCTTTCGCAGTTTTCGTTAGTTCGGCGTCGAGTCGAGACACTTCGGAAAAGCCCCATTCATATGCTTCGCGCGCATCAATGTTCATGCCCATGAACCGTCGGCGTGCGAGTGCATGGCGTTCTTGCCCAACACCATTGCGAGGGTCAGCTGACTGTGCGTATGTTTGACGCAAAAACTTTGCCGTCTCGGCCATTGAGTTCGACGCGTCAACCGCGGCGCGACGTAACTGCTCGACTGGCGCGCCAGTTACGACACTTGCGCTTTCGGCAAACTGCGTGAAAAACCCAGGTGCCGACGGTGTGCCCGCCCAAGATTCAAGTTGTTCGGCGACAACGAGTGCTTGACGGCGCGGGGCGACGATGTCGCGCGACATGCCGAGGCCCCAGCTTTCGCGCATGCCGGCAAATGCATTGGGCACTGCCTGCATTCGTTCGGCAATCGTCTTCCAGTTTTCGGCGGTCGCAGTTGGCATCAAATCAAAAATGCTTCGTGCCGAGTCGACGTCGCCTGCAATCACGCGAATTGATCGCAAGTGTTCGCCCGCATCAAATTCGAGTGTCGACATTTCGAGCGAATTTCGCAATACGCCCGCCGCAAGGCGATCGCGGTCACCTGTTGTGTCAAGCGTGTTGAGTTTGTTAAGCACCTCGCGCGTAATTTCGTGTCGCTGTTCGTGACCCTTTGGGCTGAAGTCGGTCATCTCGTGATCATGACCCGCGATGCCGAGTGCAGTGGCGAGACCTGGGTCGCTTTGGGCGAGTTGTTCGATGTATTGATCTGAAAGTTGATAAACGGGTGACTCTTGCGCCGGATTTTTTGAATTTGCCATGCCTTTACCGTAGGCGTTTTTCATGTAATGCTCAAAGTGTGCCAAACCGTAAATTAGCCCTGGTTACTGGTGCATCGTCGGGTATCGGTCGGCAGTACGCGATTTTTCTAGCGAAGAGTGGATATGACGTTGTCGCAGTTGCTCGTCGTGTTGAACTTCTTGAAGCACTTGCGATTGAACTCAAGGCGTATGGTGCCGAAACAAAAGTTGTTGTTGCCGACTTGTCAACAGATGAGGGAATCCAGGCGACGATCAAAGAAGCACAAGATGTCGAGTTTCTCGTTCTCAATGCCGGAATTACTCGTGCCGCAAGAGTTGGGCAAACAGATATTCAAGAAATTAATCAGTTGAATCGTCTGTTGGCAACAGGTGTTGTTGAAATTTGTGAGACTGTAATTCCAAAAATGATTCAACGCACAAGTGGTGACGTTGTAGTTGTTTCGAGCATTGCCGCATTTGTCGATATGCCAAAGTCGGCTCTATACGCTGCGGCAAAAACTTATGTCATGTCTTACGGCAGAAGTGTGAACGCAGAGTTGCGCGGATCTGGGGTTCGGCTTTGCGTTGTTTGTCCTGGATATGTACGAACGCAGTTGCATCAAAACGCCGGGCTTGAGCACTTAACTTCGCGGATTCCTCGTTGGCTGTGGGTTACTGCAGACGAAGTTGTACGCAGTGCTCAAAAAGGTTTGAACCAAAACAAAAGCGTCGTCGTCCCTGGCTTTGTCTACCGACTTGCCCGACCGTTTTTGAATTTGAGTTTCGCGCAACGATTTTGGCGAAGTAAAACGCGTCGCAACTAATTCGTAGATTTGTCGCGCAGGTGGCGACCGATATAAGCGATCACGATTTCATTTGTTTTAGTGTCGTGATAAAAGTGAATTCGCGCATCGCCACAACGAATATGCGGCTTAGCCAGAACGTTTTCGCCCTTCCACTCAATTGCATAATCCTGCGCAAAGTTATTTATTGCCACCTCGCCGATTGTTGGAACAAAATTTGAAATTTGTTGACTGCATTCATGTAAAAAGTTGTTTTTTAAAACCATTCCATTTTTGAGATTTGCGGTGATCTGATCTAAGTAGAAAAGAGCGTTGAGAATTCTGCGACCGTTCATAAGCTCGGTCTCTGCAGACGAAGAAATAGATCGCGGGTGAAATATTAAATTTTTGAATGTGATACTTGCAAATTTCACTGCCTCGTCAACGCGAGCTAAGTAGTTCGGATTTTGAGCATTACTTACTGCAGCCGCATCAGCTCGAGGTGACGTGAGTATTGCTACTAATTTGTCGCGGTCGATCTCGCGGGCTTCAACAATTTCGGCAGTTTTACGATCCGAATCGACAAGATTTTCATATAATAGTTGATATTCTTCTTGCCAATAGTCGCGTGCACTGGTTATTTCAGCAATCTGCGAAACGGGTGTTTTTTGTGATTGCTCAAAGTCTTGTTTTGTTTGTGATTTAGGTGGCGGTGTTTTAAGAATTGGTAATGAAGCGACTGACGCGGCAATCAGTTGCTTGACAAGTTCATCATCGTCTTGTTGATGAAAGTTTTCAACCTCAGCGCCACGCGGCCACACCACTGTGATCCAACTTGAACTTATGATTCGTGCACCATACAAATTATTGAATGCTTCTTCGGCGACATGTGAAGAAACATGGGCAACGTGGGCTATCCCAACTAGTTGCCTCGCGGTTTCATCGCGTGTGACTGCAGCAGGTTTGCCAACTATTACTTCAATCACAATTGGCAGTCGTCGACCTGGTGCATCAGCAAATGCAGCGAGTGATTGTCCGCCCAACTGATCGTTAGCAATTGTTATTTCAGCATCAATTATTTTTTCTGCATCGCGAGCTCTAAATAACTTAACTATTTCAAGGATCAATTTATTGAGTCGTGGTTCTGGTTTGTCAATTGTTCGACGTGGCAATAATGCAGCCTTGGTGGGCCGCAATGTTCGACGCAGATCAAAATAGAGTTCATTTTTTGAGACAATCAGTGTCGCAGTCGTACCGCGAGCGGCGGCTTGACGTGAATCTTGTTCAAGCACATCAACACGAAAAATCGGGTCGTTTGGGCTATGGCGAATGTTGACAGGTGTTGAATTTGTTCGATCTTCGAGCGGATGAACATCCTCAAGCCAACGGAATACAGCGTCGATTGCAGCCTGGCGCACGTCTTTATTTGCTGTCGCAATTGAGAATCCGTATGTCGTGATCACGCCATGAACGCTACCAATAGATGATTTAGCACAGATTTGCTGAACTAATCTAAAAAAGTGTCATTTACGACGGTTGTTGGTTTCATCGCACCGTTATTGTCGGTTGCATTTATTTGGCCACAAGTTGTGCGAGTGTTCGTTAAGGATTCAACAGAGGGTCTCTCACCGACATCTTTTTTACAGGGTTGTACCGGATCTGCGATGTGGACTATTTACGGGATTTACAAACCAAACACACAGGTTGCATTCGCCAACTTTTCGATTGTTTTGGCCATTGTTCTAATTTTGCTGGTTTGTGTCAGGCATAAAAAAATTAAGTTGTGGGTTCCAGTTTTGGTGCTGTCGACTGTGTCAATCGTCGGACTAGTTGTCGCGAACTATTCGATGACGATGATGGGATGGTTTACCGTTGCGATTGGTACCCCGGCGATTATTCCGCAGGTCGTGCGCGTTTATCGAACCGAAAGACTTTACGGAGTGTCAGCGACAACGCATGGCCTGCTGTTCGCTTGTTGTATTACATGGTTTACATATGGTGCGTTGATCGGCGACTGGTTTGTCGCATTACCCAATATTGTCGGCATCTCAGGCTCGTTTTATATTTGGATGCGTGCGTTAAATTCGCATCGCAAATATTCGGCACCAGTCGAGGCGGCTACAAATTAATTGAGTTTGAGTTTTGTCGCGACTTCACCACCGCGTGGGTGACGCGCAGTCAGCGTAATTTCAGTGCCTCGACTTGCGCGCACCAACCACGTATGTAAAACGCGATCTGGAGTGCCATCACTTTTAGCATCTCCACCAACACGAAAGCGCACGCGACCGTCGAGTTGCCCAAGCTTGACGCGCGGTGAACCATCGATGATGTCATCGGCCGCGACACCATCGATTTGCACAGTAAGGGGCAACACAATTTTGTGCTTATTGGCCCAAATCGTGACTTCAGTGCCGAGCCAACCCGTGTTGGCAACGCCTAATCGCACTTGCCACACACCGTTGCCGACTAATTCTGCTGAAGCGAGTTTGATTTCAATTTTGGGTGAAGCAAGTGCCTGAAACAGGGCAAAATGTACGTGTCCTTTGACTTCATCACGCAATTTGGACGACGGCGCGTTGATCCAGATACGGAAGAAATCGCAGCCACCGATCTCGATAGCGCCCAACTGCGGGTGATTAAACTTTTTCCACGCAGCGTACGAACCTGGTGCGTATTCATCGCTCCATTTGCATACTGCTAAATCTTGTGCAGGGTTTGGCCCGACATACCAAATATTGGATGGTGAGTTTTCGCCAGTGGCGTGAAAGATCGCATCCCAAAACTCGGTCGTCCAACTGAACACGCCGAGGTGCTCGTACGCCCAGTCATCACCTGCGCCACTCATCGTTTCGTTTTTATCCCATGTCAAGTCTTCGTACACCGAGTGCACGGGGTAGCCGGTATGTTGCACACTCAAGTTGCCAAATTCGTTGAACACCCAAATGTCTAGCGGTGGCATTGTCGAATCGGCACGCGTGCTGCTGGGTCGCAACATGAAACCACCCGAAGTGTGAAATGCGTTGTAGCCACAAACATTCGGGCGAGTGGTAACGGCACGCACGAGTGCGTGCACCTCGGGCTCCGACATCGGGTGATCGCCTGAACCGAGCACATTGGTGCCCCAACCTGCGGGAAAGTTTCGATTCAGGTCGAGACCAGCGGGATCGCGCGGCATCGGAATCGTAAAGCCATCAAAGTTTTCGAGCAGACCTTCGTCGAGCAAGCGATAACGAGTCTTGCCTCGTGGCGCCCCAAGCGGTCCGACTGGCACCATCACGCGAGCGTCTTCATTGTGCTCGACCCACGCACCGTCGGGGTCGGCAATGCGCATCGTGCGAACGGCGCCATCGCCATCGATGTCTTCGACACTCAAACCTGGCCAACGGTGACCATCGCGCCACGGCCACGGTCGCACACTCGAACGATGAAAGAGTGGCTTGTCGGCGAGGGCGTCTTCGACACCGTCAGGATTGACGCGCGGCGCAATATAAAAAGTCCGTGTGCGCAATGCTTCAACGACAGTTTCATCGTGGTCGTTAAATTTTTCGACGAGGTCTTGAATTATGTACAGCGCGGCTACGCCGCCCGTAACTTCGGTGGCGTGAATGTTGGCGTCGATCCAGTGCGCCGGTTTTGTGTTGTGGGCGCCCGTTGAAGTGTCGGTGATCGTGGCGAGCATTAGGTCGCGACCCTTATGCGATTTGCCGTATGACTCGACGCTGACAAGCTTCGGATACTTCGCCGCTATCGCATTTAGCCACGCCACCATTTCGTCATATCGCAAGAACCGATCAAACTCATAACCGTTAATTGTCATGCCTCAAAAGTTACACTTTCGCTGGGAGGTACGCGAAGTGCCGCATGTTCCTGTATTTCAGCACGCGATAGGCAAATGGCGCCCTCGTTGGCGCGGGCGCATTCATGGCGGCGCGGTTGCGGTCACGATCCCGGCGGGCATCATTCTGACACTCGTCACGCCAAGTGGCGTAGCGCGGGTGGCGGTGTTCGTGTATGTCGCATCGTTGCTTGCATTGTTTTCAACTTCGGCTTCGTATCATTTGTTCACGCGCACACAACGCGCGCAACGCACGATGCGCCAACTCGACCACGCAATGGTTTATGTGTTGATCGCTGGCACTTATACGCCTGTTTGTTTGCTCGCATTGCCGCGCACGATCGGCGTCGTCTTTTTAATTGGGATCTGGTGTGCCGCGCTGCTTGGCATCGTGCTGAAAATTACATGGCGGGCTCACAAAGTTTCGGGTGCGATGTATTTGATCATCGGCTGGGCGGCGCTGATCATTTTGCCGTGGGCCTATCACCGTGCCGGCTTCACCAGCCTGTTGCTGTTCGCGCTCGGTGGCATTGTCTACACCGTTGGTGCAATTTTGTTTTATTTGCAGCGCCCGCAACTTCGACCCCTCGTGTTTGGTTATCACGAGGTGTGGCATGTGTTCACTGTTGTTGCCGTTGCTCTGCAGTTTGCTGGCGTTGGTGCGCTGATCGCCCGCGTCGGTTAACACCCAGCGAAACAATCGTGGCCGGAATAAAAAATGCCCGACCATGAAATGAAACATCGTCCCAATGTTTCGTCGTGACGGGTGCGTGCCAAGCACGAATGCGATAAATCAAAAATAATAGAACGAGTGCGTGTAACGAAATGATTGACCACGCAAAACCCTGCGTGCCGATGATGTCGAGAAATGGTGCCGCAACAAGCGGGCCGATCATCGCGCCAAAGCCATACAGCGTGACGAGTTGCGATGCAGCGGCGCCCATTTGTTCGGGTGATACCCAGTCGTTGGTGTACGCACCGCCAATTGCATACAACGGAAAACTAAAACCACCAATTGCGAACAACAAAAGTATTGTCCAGTTGTTGCCGGTTGGTTGCGAGAGCATGACGGCACCGAGAGCGATGACTGCGAGGCAACACAACAATCCGATGATCCGACGGTCGATGTCATCAGATGCCGAAGAAATCGGCCAAGTCAGTGCCATGCCACCGAGTTGTAGCACCGCGACAAGGATGCCGATGCGCCCGATGCTCAGACCCTCGCGCGTGGCGTGAATTACCGCCATGCCGAGAATGCCGCCGTGGGCGAGGCCGACGAGCAGAATCGTGCCTGCGCCTGTCGGCACGATTTTTGCGAGATCGCGCAGGCTGAGATGCAAATGATTTTCGATTTCAGGTGTGGCTGCTTGTTCTGAAATCGAAATTGGGATTACCGCGAGGGATGCAACGATTGCGGCAAAGGCGTATCCACTGAAATTGCGAGCGTCGAAATTGAAAACCACCAACTGACCGAGCCCCCATGCACCGATGGTGACGACGTTGTAGATCGCGAGCAAACGACCGCGATAGTGATTTTCAGCCATGCCGTTGAGCCACGATTCGGCGACGACATAGAGACCGGCTAAACAAAAGCCGGTGCTGACGCGCATGATCAGCCAGATGATCGGCGAATCGAATAGGCCGGTGACGAGTGTCGACGCGCTGAGCAGTGAGGCGAGTGCGGCGTAGACGCGAATGTGGCCGACGCTTCGAAGTGCGCGGAGTGAATACCAAGACCCGATCAAAAAGCCCGCGTAGTAGGCGGTGGTGATGCCGCCGCTAATGATTGTCGGCAATTTTTCGAGTTCGGCGCGGATGCCAAGCAGCGTGCTGAAGCTGCCGGCTGAAATCATCAAAAAAGTTAGGCCCGCAAATAGACCCCATGTTGCGAGCAGAATCATGCGGCGATTTGCGTTGAGTTGGGGGAGTAAACGCACAGCATCAGTCAAGCATCTGCGGGTGCGCTGAATGAGTTATTGCGCAAGAAATCAACAGTCTCGTGTCGGTCTCGTGTCGGTCATGTGTCGCATTAACGGTTGAACAAATTGGCTGATAATCAACTAGCCTGACAGCGACTTGGGTCGCTAGCTCAGTTGGTAGAGCGACGGACTTTTAATCCGCAGGTCCAGGGTTCGATCCCCTGGCGACCCACTTTGTTTGTGTGTGCGCTAGTAGTCGCATCGTGTAATTCATTGGGTTTTATATTTTGCCGAGTGTCGTTTGGTGTCGTTATGTGCCGATTTTTCGGTGCGCTTTTGGTGCGCGGTGCGCTTTTGGTGCGCGTTTTTGATGCGCTCATTAGTTGATCAATTAGTGATCCGCCAGCGTTAGCCGCATCGCGATCCGCGCGCGGCAAAAATGCCGCATACACATTTAGCGTTATCGATGGGTTTGCGTGCCCTAAGCGACCAGCGACAATATGAACAGGCACACCGCGCGTTAGCGCATCGGCGGCGGCTGAGTGTCGTAGATCGTGTAGTCGGCATTTAGGTAGCCCAGCGCGCTCGGTAGCGGCGTGAAATCGATCCATCAAAGTATGTCGGCTAATCGGTTTGCCATCCATCTCGGCGGCAACCAAATCACCCAATGGCACATCAAGCGCATCGGCGGCGGCGGTTTGTAAGTTTTTTAGGTAGGCGAGCGCGATAACCGTGCCATCATCGATTGCGATGGTGCGGCGACCCGCTCGGGTTTTAGGCGTGCCGAGTTTCATCGCTGATCCATCGGTGATCCGTGTTTGGCTGATCGCGATGGTCGCCTCGACTAGATCAATATCGCGCCAACGCAAACCGAGTAATTCACCGCGCCTAATTCCCGTAGCAACTACGAGCCGCCATAGCGGATACATATAGTCGCCGCTATCGGCGGCTATTTGTAAGAATTGTGCGAATTGTTGCGCATCCCACACATTTAGATCGCGGCGATCCCATCGCGGCAAATCAATAGCATCGGCTGGGTTATGTGTCAGATAGCCACGCTTTACCGCATCGCTAAACGATTTATGTAATGTGCCAGCGATATTGCGCACCGTTTTCGCTGACAAACTCGCGCCAGGTTCACCATTTACACCGCGCCGACCGTTTGCGTATAGATCGGCATAAAACCGCTCAATCATCTCGCGATTAAGTTTGCTGAGTAGTAACGGTTTATCGGGATTACCGCCGAGCATCGGCACGATGTAAGCCTCGATGTGTGATCGGCTGGCGGCAACGGTGCTCGATTTGACGCGACCAGCGCGCTCATATTGATCGCACCACGATCGCAAATAATCAACTATCGATACTTTGTGCGCGTTTAATCCTTTGCCCTGGTCGATCTCGGATAGTGCTTGCGTTAGATATTTTTCGGCTAATTGTTTGGTGTCAAAACCTTGCGCACTCTTAAATCGGCGTTGCCTATTGGCATCTCTATAACTAAACCGATACGCCCAGCCGCCGCCGCGCTTAAAAATTAACCCTCGTGATTTACTCATTTTGTGCCTCGTTTTCGTTTGGTTTGTTTTGGTAATTTTCCGCGCTTGCGGCATATCGAGATCATTTGCTGGCAGGTGTTACTAGATCGACCCGTCATTTTTTCTAAGTATTTGGCGCAACTTAAATAACCTAGATTTTCTCGACCGATTTTGTAATAATTTTTATAGTGTCTCGCGATCTCGTTTAATGCTTGATCGCTACTAATCGGCCCAAATGCTTTCACATTTTCTAAATCTGATTTACGGGTTAATCGCGCAAACTCTTTACCAGGCAAACCGCCGCCAACCTTGATATCGGTGATCTCGTTATCTAATTCCACGATCCGCAAATAGCGATGGCGGCTAGTAACGGCTATTTTTTGCTCGGCTAATTTTTTTGTGTTTGACTTGCGGGTTTTTAATTTGCCCGTAAATGTCGATGCTCGGATCGCCGCATCTCGTAACTTGGTTAGCGGCAAACCACTTAAATCGATCTCGGCGTAATCCTCAAATCCGACATCGCCGCGCTCGCTACCGTATGTGCCGATCTGTATGTGCTGGATAATGATCGGATCGCCGATGCCTAAATTGTTTGTGCGAAATCGGATCGGATGCCGCCAGCCTGTAACCGCAAATGTGGCGTGAGTAATAACCCCAACTACATCGACTACCGCGCCGCGTTTTCCAAACGGGATGCGATATGTGTAATAGCGCCAGCCTCGCGGGATGCGCCCACTTAAATCGACATCGGGATTTATCATCTCAACTGTGAGCACGATGCCTTGATGCTTGACGGTTGCCCAGGCTGGATGCTTAATTGATGCCATTGTGATCCCTTATTGGTCGAATATCGGTTTTCGTATCAAATTGGTATTGCGTGTAGACGACATTAGCGCAATATTGGTGCTATGACAATTACCAGCAATAACGATCTGCTACCCAAACCCACAGACTTACTATTAGACCCCGATCGGCGCACAATCACCATCGCCCAGGCGGCGGCAATTTTGTGTGTGTCGCCATCGACCGCGCATAAAGCACACCGCCGCACGGGCTACCTAATGGATGGCGTGCCCGTGTTGCGTATCGGTCGGCGATGTGTGGTTAGCACCTCACAATTACGCCGTGCGCTAGGTATCCGCGAGCCGATCTGATCTATGCCAACCAATGACTACCGAGCGCGCCAACGCGATCTATGACCTTGATCCAAACGATGTAATCAAAATGCTTAATCAAGCATTGACGGATCGACCAAAACTAAAGCGCCCAGGCGTAAGAGCGTTTAAGTGTGTGCTGGCATACATCGGTAATCGCGACCGTTTTCGTAATAACAAAACTGAGCATTATTGCGATGACACTCTCGAGCAAATCGCCTTTGCGATCGGTGATCCGTCTT
Organism: Bifidobacterium breve; assembly: GCA_945893395.1. Classification (GTDB taxonomy): domain Bacteria; phylum Actinomycetota; class Acidimicrobiia; order Acidimicrobiales; family Ilumatobacteraceae; genus BACL27. Next base: position 47,285 of record CAMDEC010000003.1, on the reverse strand, counting down.
ATGCGGTAGCGGCGGATGTGGTTGCGGTAGCAACGCATTTAGGGATCTTAAAAACGGTGCGCGCTGGCGGCAAAGGCACGGCGGCGCGGCGCACAATAGACCTTGACAAATTAAATGAGTTAGTTACGGTGGCGACCGTAGCAATAGATAGTGATAGCAACGGTGGCGACCATCTAAATCGCGCCGATAGTTACGGTGAATATGCCGATAGCAACGGTGAATATCCGCATAGCAACGGTGTATCTACCGCAACCCCAATAAAACAAGATCCAAAATGTGATCACCAACGCACCGCGCCTGAAAGCGCGGCGGTGCGTGGTGGTTTAACCAATAGCGGCGCGCTCATTGACGCGCTCGAACAATTACTAGATCGCGGATCACAAAATGAGTAATACCGCACTAAATGATTTGATCGCCGAGTTACGCCAACTAGATCGCACCGCACCCGTTTTTAACGAAATGATTAATGCGATGCTCGCGATACTTGACGCGCATCAAATCAAACCAGCAACGCGCGCGCCTAAATGCTCGATATGTAATCGGGCTCAATTTGATGAGTGTGTTAGCGGCTGGATACCAAACGCCTACACAATCAAACGCGATGATCACGAGTATGTCTACGCGGTGCGATGCGAAAACTTTACAAAAGCGGTGCCGGGATTTAATGCCGCATATGAACAAATAAAAGCAGATCAGCAACGAAAAAAATCAAAAGGATAACTATGCGAGATAAACACCACACCGACACCATCGCCGATATCACATTTATAGCCAGCGATAAAGACGCGCCAGGCGAGATACGCACCGCCGCTAATAGCGCACTAACCGCGTATGCGATCGCGGTAAAAACCGCGAGCCATAGCCGCACCGATCAAATCGATAACGCCGCCGATCTAGATCTACTTATCGCGCGCACCGCAAACGATCTAGCCGATGATCTTATTAAAGGCAAATCAATCTCGATTAATAAATCGGTCGACAAAATAACCAAACTCAGCGATAAACGCGACCGAGCCGATCACATCTACAAGATCGCCCAACGCTTACAAGCGGTCGCGCGTAATAAATGCGGTCAAGTAATTAGAGACCATCGCACCGATCTGATTATGTGGTGCGCTCGCAAACGCGCCGCCGACCTAACCCGATGCGGCGAGATATTGCCCGATCCCATTTGGCGAATATGGCAAACGCTTGATGTGCGGTTTTACCAAATAACCGATGAGACACTAAGCCTTGATGCGTGGCGGCATAACGGCAAACTAGGCAAACTACCGATCGATTGGTATGACACCTGGTCAGATCCAGCGCGCGCATCGCTGGCGTGGATCTTTAACGAAATCGCATCGGGCAACTTTGTGATCCACAAAAAAGAGCACGCAAACTTGGTGCGGCTAACCCAGCAACCAATGGAATTACCGCAAGTGCCACGCGCCAAACCGACACCAAAGATCCAGCAAATCGGCTGGTCATAACTAATAGACAAATATCAGTTTTTTATACGAAATGATTTAATCACCCCGACCCAACTCGGGATTATCTCTAATGACCTTGATCGAGCCTGGTCGGTGCTGGTCGGTGCTAATCCTTGCTAATTACGGCAAACCCTCATTAGATAAGGCGATAGGCGTGTCGGGGTCTCAAACAATCTCAATAAAAAAACGATCGGTGCGCTTGCGGTGCGCTATTGCTTACGCTTACGCCGTTTGCGCGCTATTGCTTGGGGTTCGATCCCCTGGCGACCCACTTTTTAGTTGTTTCTCGTCGTTTGGTGCAAATGCTTGATATCAAAGTTAAAAATAAGATGCTACCGTTTACAAAAAACCAAAACAAGCCAGCCATCACGTAAATTAAAAACAAAAAACCAACGATTACCGCATATTTCAAATACGGCACGATTACTGCATAATTCATATACGACAAATATAGTCAAGCCTTAAACTGGGGCGCAGTCGGCTTGTTATTTCTTACGCTTACATGCTTTGCATAAGTTGTTCCGGGGTTCGATCCCCTGGCGATCCACTTTTGCTTTTGGTTTAGAGCCTCGACCAAATCTCGTTGTGTTGGGCTGACTTTTCGCGAGCGAGTCCGGCTTGCGTCAATGCAGATTGCACCAGTTGCCGACCAGAGTCAAACTCGGGCATTTCGACGAGCAAACTCTTTACTTTTGAGAGCACTTTCGCGCCGCCACTCAGAATCAAGCCCTCGATGCCATCAACATCAAGTTTGATGTAGTCAGGTTGCGCAAGACCGAGCCAAGTTAGGGCTTGGTCCATCGAGAAGCCGATTGTTTGATATTCAAACTCAACCTCAATCAGTTGACCGTCTTCGGCGTAATTTTCACCAAAGGTCGAGCCAGAGTTTCCCCATTCGATCGACTTCATCAAAAGTTTGGCTTGGGTCGCATTGCTACTTAATGGATTAGGCACCACCGTGACGAAAGATTCGAGATTGTTCAGCCAAATATTTCGCGACAAGAACTCAATGTTGAATGGGGATGGCTCGAAAGCAACCACCTGCATCTTTTTGCTAAGCGCCGCATAAACCGTATACGAGCCAATGTTCGCCCCGATGTCCCAGAGCACCGAGTTCGGGGTTGCTTCGTCAATCCATGTCAATGTTGTTGGCTCGAGGGTTTCGATATCTTCGAATCGAATTTTCAGCCATGAAAATTCAAGCGTCGAATAGGTAACTGTTGTGCCGCGAATAATGATGCTCGCACTCTGCGAAATTGCAAAACGTGTTGTCATCGAAATCAAGGTGCGCCCAAGTCGACTGCGCTGCAACAACTGCAACAACGACCGCGTCAACTTGCCCTTGATCGAACGCTGCAAAGACTGATGTAGCCCAAAACTGCGACTTTCCGACATCAAAATAACTTTAGATCAAATCTTGTTTAGTTCGAGTACAAAGAAAGCGTCGTTTGAGTAGCGAACTGTCGCGAATGGCTCCCATGAGAGGCGGTCGGTCGTAGAGCGGTCAACAACGAACCAGTCGACGCCGCCGTCAAGCATTTGCTGTGCTTGTGCTGTTGTCGGGTCTGCCGCGAAACCCAAAGTCGTAGTTTGACGGCTGTCAATCTCTGGTGTGAAACCCGTGTAATGAGTCGCTGTTGCCTGAAGCCATGTTCGGCGGTGCATGTATGCAACCAGCAAAGCGTTGTTGGTTCGTCGGCAAGTTTCAACCGATACCGCCTTATTTCTAAATGCTGTGCATGGGACACGGAAGAATTCAATATCACTATTAGCCAGTTTCGGCCAACCGAAGCTGCTCGCCACAATATCTACTTCGTCAGTGTCGCTGTTTATCCAATTTGCAAGATTCTCTAATTCTGCTGTTGCTAAGTAGGTTTCTCCGTTGCGTGAAAATTCATTGTGCTTTCGTTGAATCGTGTCGGCCCAGTTTGCGGCGGCAAATGAGAGTCCCATTACAGCAGTGACGACAACTAATTTGAAAACTTGATTAAAATTTTGCTTGCGACGAACTAGATTTATTGTCAAAGTGAATAGAGTAACCGTCACTAAAATCAATGCCGGGGTGTATACCCGCATTGAGCGAATTTTTATTGCATTTGGGGCACCTGAGTCGATACTTGGTATTCGGTAAGAAAGTAGACACAAGGCGACTCCTACGACGACCAGATAAGTCCAGGCGCGGTTTGTAAGTTGCGGCAAATTGGTGTTTGATATTGAGGCTAAGCCCAGCAAAGTTGAGAGTGCGACTGCGGCCTGAAGGAAGTAAAGGTTTTCACCATATGCGCTCAGGATCACTGCAGCCAGAACGGTGCCGGCGACTAGTGAACCGATGCTCAATAAATGGATGAATTTGATTTGAGCAAACTTCGTTTGCAAAAAGTTTGCCAGAATCAAGACTCCAGGAAGTATTGCAAAGGCAATTACTGTCAGAAGTCCGAATAAGTCGACATAACTTTCTGACAGCAGTCTTGCATCGCCCTGAAGTTGCCAGAAAAAGTCACCAAACCTGATCTCAAAAACTGTCTTACCTTCAGAATTTTCGATCAACACGAAGTATGCAGTTAGGGCAACCGCAATACTCGACAGACCGCTTACGAGAGTTGTCTTTGAAACCTTAGAGCGAACAACAATTTGTGCGGACAAAGCAAAAGCAATCGCACAGATGAGAATGACACCATGCATTGTTTTGCTAAGCATTGTTGAAGCCGACAAAACAGCCAGCACGATTGGTTCGAATCGAAGTGACTTCTGAAGCGCTTGTAGCAGCAAAAAAATCGAAGCGAAAAGCATCGCAGTCGCATAAAACTGACTCGGCGAAGCAAGAAATGTGATTTTTGTTCCATATCCCCACAACGGATACGACGATGCAGTCATCACAATGAGCGTTGATAGAAATGTGCGGAGTTTCGAAATTGAGTGTTGACTGATCAGCGTCCAAGTAAGGCCGGTGATCAAAAGCACAAATACAACTGGGGCAACTCGGGTTAGAACAAAGAAAATTGACGCATCAGACGATCTGTCAACTAGTCCGATCCAGGCGTAGGTGAACCAGTGGTATCTCGTGCTTGTTCCCGACAGCAAAACATAATCACCAAGTCCCCAATCAGCGAGTGACCTTGAAAGTGATTGCAGAAATGGAAAGTCATGTTCATACATAAACCACCATATTTTTGGTCGATTGGCAATCATGAATATCCCAACGACAACCGCGCCAAGACTGAAGACGCGAGCAGTAATATTGCTGAATTTTGGCGTATCTACTATCGAGAAAAAAGTTGCGACGACGAACAGCACACCAGACGGAAACAGCCAAAACCACTCAGTGCCGAGTGCCATTGCTGAAATCGCTGTTATCGGCAAAAACGATTTTGTAAATTCAGACTTCCAAAGCACAGTCGGGACGGTAATTTTTTTGCTGCGTTTAATTAGTAAAAATGCTGCAATAGCTATAAAGACCGCGACAAGCCAACCGATGCGGGGCATTTGCAGGTTGACGAAAATCTGATCGACAATTGTGCAAGAAACGATGCCGAGCACGCTGCCAATTGACAGCAGTTCGACTGCTGCGACCTCGGTTCGCTTTAATAGCAGAAGATAAATCAAGCAACCCGCAAAAAATTGCGGTACGACCACCAAACCGACTCGTAAATAGTCCATTTTTAATTAGCGCTCGGCGTGCTTTTGCATGCGGTGGGCGAGTTTGGCGTGCGATTTGAGCATTGGCTCAAGTTTTGCACTTACTATTTCGTGTTTGCGCACAACATGTTTGCCGTGCACGATCGTGTCGCGCGCCGCGACCGGCCCGCAACGCAACCATGCTTCAATTGGGTCGGCGATCGCCCCAGCAAATGCCGGACCGGCTAAAGACCAAATCGCCACATCACCAACACTGCCAACTGATAACTCACCGATCTCGCCGACACGACCAAGACACCCAGCACCGCCGCGAGTGGCACACTCGAGTGCTATGCGCGCCGTGCCCGCGCCGGCGCCACTGCGCAACTTGGCGAGCAACATCGATTGCCGAGTCTCGAGCCACATTGACGCGCTGTCAGCCGACGACGAACCATCCACACCGATGCCGACATGCACGCCAGCAGCGATCAGGTCGATCACGGGCGCAATACCCGACGACAAAATTAAATTGCTGCTCGGACAATGTGCAACACCGATTCGCGCCGCGCCGAGTCGTTTAATTTCTTGCGGGTCGGGCGTTACGCAATGAGCGAGCCAAGTTTTATTGTGGCACCAGCCGACTTCTTCTAGATAATCCATTGGTCGACAACCAAAAGTCGACAACGAAAACGCGTCATCTTCTGAGTTCTCGGCAAAATGTGTGTGCAATCGCACGTCGAGTTTCGCTGCCAACTCTGCCGAGTCGATCATCAATTGTTTCGTCACTGAAAACGGCGAACATGGCGCCAACGCCACACGCACCATCGCCCCGCGACTGCGATCGTGATGCATTGCAACCGCGCGTGCCGACTGGTCGAGAATTACATCGTGATCTTGCACCACATCGTCGGGCGGCAACCCACCATCTTTGATCGACAACGACATTGAGCCGCGCGTTGGATGAAACCGCACGCCGATGTCGCGTGCCGCGGCAATCTCGGCACTTAACAAGTCGCCAGCACCCGCTGGGTGAACATAAAGATGGTCGGATGAAGTCGTGCAACCTGACAACGCGAGTTCGGCCAGGCCGACCCACGCCGAAACATGCGCCGACTCTTCGTCAAGTGTGCGCCACAACGGATACAAAGTTTGCAGCCAACCGAACAGTGGTGCGTTCGTCATCGGCGGAAACGCTCGCGTCAAATTTTGATACAAGTGATGGTGCGTGTTTACGAGTCCCGGCGTGACAAGACAATCGGTCGCGTCGACGACTTGCTTTGCTGGCGGCGGCGCACCGCTGCCAATCACCGTTACAAAACCATTAGTGATCGCCACCCAGCCGTCACGAATTTCTCTTCGGTTGTCATCCATCGTCGCCACAAGCGACGCGTGTGCGATTACAAGATCAGCGGGTTCAGAGTTCAGATGTTTAACTCGCGAAGTTCGCTCTTCGCGTGTCGTTCATCGGCATCGCGATACAACAAGTGGCCGAGCAACGCAGCAATGCCCGCAGTTGACAAGCCAACAATTATCGGAAACGCCAAAAGTACCAAGACGAGAATTACTGCGCCCGCCATATTATTTCTCAGGCTTGTAAGCCCAAGCCTCAATCTCGACGGCGCCGTTGGCCGGTAATGACGCAACACCAATCGTGCTTCGCGCCGGACGCGAAGTGCCAAAACCGTCAACATATGCATCGTTAAAAGTGGCGAAAGTATCCATGTCGGTCAAAAAGCACAGCGTCTTTTTCACGTCTTTAATTGTCGCGCCAACCGATTTGAGTTGACCCTTCAAATTTTCGATCGCTTGGGCAGTTTGGGCGCGAACTCCGCCGCTGACGATCGCTCCGTCTTTGAGTCCGAGTTGTCCTGAAACAATTATCCAATCACCCGCGCGAACAACTGGTGTGTATGGCCCAATGGCCGGTGTCGGTTTTGCCATGCTGTCATCGTAGATGATTGTCCGGGCGATACGATAACTCGGTGCTCAAAATTAGCCGTCGCAGGTTTATTTATGGATCAGCATCCGCGATCGGCTTCGGCTCGGCAGTGACGTCACTTCTCGCTTGTGGTTCGTCAGTTTCGCCGACTAGTCAAGGTTTGTCAGACGGCGTGCAACTCGTGCAGCGATTTCCACAGATTTTGGTGCCAGGCGAAGTGCGCCTGCCAATTTCGTTGGCGCAACAGTCGGGCATCATCACGACCGACAGTGATTTTAAATTTCCCCAAACACTCACGGCAAAAATTGCGGATCTCTCGACCGACGAAGTGATTAACGAAGATATAAGTGTTGATCTGCATGGCGTCGAAATTGCGAATCCTTATTATCCGTTTCGAACGAACATCGACAAGCCAGGCAATTATTTGTTGATCGTCGATGGTGGCTCGCAAGATGGTGCGGCGTTCAGCGTGCTCGAGCGCGACCAAGTGCTCCTACCTAAAGTTGGCGACACACTGCCTAGATTTGACACGCCGACTTTTGCTGATGCACGTGGCGTCGATCCGATCTGCACGCGGCTACCCAAGCCTTGCCCGTTTCATGAACTCACGCTCACCGAAGCGTTGCAACTTAAAAAGCCGGTCGCGTATTTGGTTGGTACACCTGCTCATTGTTCAACTGGCACTTGCACGCCGGCACTGAACCAATTAATCGGCGTGGCAAGAACTCTGGGTGACCGCGTTGTGTTCGTGCATGCCGAGGTTTACACCGATGACACAGCAACAGTTGTCGCGCCAGCAGTAAAAGCATTCGCGATGACTTTTGAGCCGGCGTTGTTCATCGTCAACGCCAACTCAAAAATCGTCGAGCGACTCGACGCGGTGTTCGACACGAAAGAAATCACCGAAGCGCTTGCGCGCGCTGGTGTCGCGGCTAGTTAAATACTAATTAATTCAGCTAAAGCTTTGACCACAACCGCAACTGCGTGACGCATTTGGGTTGGTGATCTTGAAACCAGCATCTTGCAAACCGTCGTTATAGTCGAGGTTCGCACCCTCGAGCAGTTGCAACGACGCCGGGTCGACGACAACTTTTACCTCACCGAAAGTCTTCACAACATCGTCGGCGGCAAATTCGCCGTCAAAAAACATCTCATATGAGTAGCCCGAGCATCCGCCAGGTCGAACTGCAACGCGCAACGCGAGATCGGTCGCATTCTCGGACTCAAGAAGTTGCTTAACTTTGACTGCTGCTTTGTCTGTCAGGGTGATCATTTAATGGTCTCCGTTTAGTTAGTGAAACTTAAGTCAAGACTACCGTCTGGGGCACAACCCCAGCACGATTGTGGATGTTATGACCGGCACAAGTGTGCCAGGTGCGACGGCTTGTTTTCGGGCTCTTCAGGTAGTTTTATATGTATGACTGCTCGCCGAGTGCAGCCCCCAACGCCCGCCGAAGTTACAAATTTGTTGCGTGCTGTGATTGACCCCGAACTCGGCGACAACATTGTCGACCTCGGCATGGCCACGGGCGTCACCGTCACCGACGAAGGTCTCGTCACAATCGGCATCAAACTTACGATCAAAGGCTGCCCGTTGCGCGTGCAAATAAAAAATGATGTTGAGTCACGGGTTACGACTCACCCTGGTGTCACGAAAGTAAAAATTGATTGGGGCGAAATGGATGCCGATGAGCGCTCGGCAGTCATGACCCGCGCCAGATGGAACGCCAAAGAAAATGCGCCAGCGACCCAGATTCCGCTGAACACTCGCATCTTGGCGATCGCCAGCGGCAAGGGTGGCGTCGGCAAAAGTTCTGTCACCGTAAATCTTGCAGCGGCACTCGCCAACCAAGGCTTAACAGTTGGTGTGCTTGACGCCGACATCTGGGGTTTCTCGGTGCCGCGAATGTTGAACATGTCAGACCGCCTTGAAGCCAAACTTGTTAGTGGTAGCGACAAACCCAAGATGATTCCAAACGAGCGTGTAATCGGCAAAGGTTTGTTGAAAGTCGTCAGCACAGGCATGCTTGTCGAAGACGAAAGCACCGCGCTGATGTGGCGCGGATTGATGCTGACAAAAGCCGTCGAACAATTCTTGAAAGATGTTCACTGGGGCGAACTTGACTATCTGTTGATCGACATGCCGCCGGGCACGGGTGATGTGCAGATGGGTTTGGCGCGAATGTTGCCACGCACTGATTTAATTATCGTCACTACACCCGCAGTGTCGGCACAGAAAGTTGCAATTCGCGCCGCCGATATGGCGCGTCGCAGTTTCTTGCGCATCGCCGGCGTGATCGAGAACATGAGCGCGTTCACTTGCGAGCACGGCACTACTTATCCATTATTTGGTGCTGGCGGCGGACAAAACCTGGCCACCGAAATTGGCTCCGAATTACTTGGTCAAATTCCGATTGAAAGCGACGTCAGTCATGGCAGCGACAATGGCGAACCAGTTGCGATCGCTGGTGCCGGTATTGCTGCCGAAGTGTTTCGCGATATTGCCAAGAAAATCATTCAGCAGACCGTGCCCGTCAACGAAATGGCCGGATGCTCCGCCCGGATGCTCGAGAGCGTCGCCCTCGCACTCGGTGAAAAACCCGCGAAAAAATAATTACCCACAACAAAATAATTAATAGTCTGGTTCGCCAGGCATGATCACGCCGATAACTTTGCCGTCGCCGTTTGTGCGTAGGCGAGGCAAAATCGCCACGGGGTTTGAGACTTTCTTGGCCGCCGCCAAGACTTCTGCGGTCGTGCTGTAACTCGCCAAGAATTTTAAGTTCTCAGAAGTCGGTGGAAACATCGCCAACTCGCCACGCGCAAGTCTGTCGAGCGCCGCTTGTGGCTTGACCCACAAACTCGCAATTGTTTCTTGCGAATCATGCAGCGGCTCTTGTGACTCTGGGGCAGCGGCAACGAAAAACCGTGTGTCAAACCTTCGCGTCTCACCAACTGGGGTGATCCAGTGACTGACATAGTGAATCGAACCAGTGACGAGTCGCAAACTCTCGCGCTGACAGAGTTCGATCATGTTCAACGACGAGTCGTGCACACTACGGCGTGCGCGTGCGAAGCGATCTTGCGTTGCGTCGTCACCAAATGCGACAGTTCGATTTGTCTTCGTGTCGCGGGCGAGCAACACCCCGGCCTCTTCAAAACATTCGCGAATCGCCGCCACCCAATAGGCGAGACCACTACTCGGTATCTGCAAAATTGCGCTCGCTTCAAAGTCGTTCAGTCCATCACAGAAGGGCTCGAGCGCCTTGGCGCCATCGGTCGCGTCAACTTTGCCGCCAGGAAACACATACATCCCCCCGGCAAATGCAGCACCGTAAGTGCGTTGCAACATAAAAACTTCAAAGCCATCGGCGACATCGCGAATCAACATCACGGTTGCCGCCGGTCGCAATGCAGATTTGTCCTCAGCCGAGGATCTCTGATCGGCGCCAAAACTTGTCACGTCAAGATAGTACGACTAGCCAGAACTGTGAATCGCATTGAAAAACTTAGGCGCTTCACTCGCAGTTCGGCGATAGGTTCAAAGCAATGAATCGCGTGTCGGTCGACACTGCGGGGCGTCCACCTTCGGTGGATGCGCTCGCACGAGAGCTAGCGCTCCGTCATTCGTTGCCACATGCTTTGCTCGTCGACTTTGTTCGTCGCGCCATTGCTGAAAAGCCAGCAGAAGCAAAGAAACTAGCCGACAAACTTGCCGATGATTTCGAACAAAGTTTGTTGCGAGATGTGATCAATGCGACGGGTGTTTTGTTGCACACGAATCTGGGCCGCGCACCGGTGGCGATGCAAACCTCAAATCGCGCCTCAAATCTCGAACTGAACATGTCGACGGGTGAGCGTGGTTCGCGTCAGGCAACCGTCGGCAAGTTGCTCGCACTTTTGTGTGGCGCCGAGTCGGCAATAGTCGTCAACAACAACGCTGCTGCGGTGCTGTTGGTAGTTGCGGCGCTGGCGAACTCGCGCGATGTTGCGGTTTCGCGTGGCGAGAGCGTCGAGATCGGTGGCAACTTTCGCATCCCCGAAGTCACCGAGCAGTCGGGTGCAAGACTTGTGGACGTCGGCACGACCAATCGCACAAGATTGCGCGACTATAAAAAAGCGATTGATAAACGCGGCAACGATATTGCGCTCGTGCTCAAAGTGCATCCGTCGAATTATCGCGTATCGGGTTTCGTTGAAGACACACCAGTCCGCGAACTCGCGACATTGTCGGTGCCCGTTGCCGTAGATATTGGCTCAGGGTTAATCGACAACACTTGTCCGTGGCTTGAGTCGCGCGCGCCAAGTTGGTTAAGCAACGAACCTGCCGCACGGCAGTCAATTAACGACGGCGCAGCATTGGTGATGTTCAGCGGCGACAAACTTTTCGGTGGTCCGCAGTGTGGCGTGATCATTGGTCGAGCAGATCTCGTCGAGGCTTGCGCGCAACATCCACTCGCGCGTGCGTTGCGGCCCGGATCAACGACGATGTTGGCGATGCAGAGTCTGGCGATGTCGTATCTCGGTCGTACGGCGACAAAAGATATCGCATTCTGGAAGATGGCCACGATTTCAACTTCAGATCTGCAATCGCGTGCTGAAAAAATCGTCACTGCTGCAAAAACTGGCGAAGTATGCGCGCTCGATTCGATACCAGGTGCTGGGTCGGCACCGGGCGCAACTATTGCTTCAATTGGCATCGTCATCAATGGCGACTATTTAACGAGATTGCGGATGAACGAAACGCCGATTATTGCCCGAGTCAAAGACGACAAAACTTTTCTCGATCTGCGCACGATTCAGCCAGATGATGACGAAATAGTCGTTCAGGCTCTGCGCCGACTTGCAGAATAATTATTCATGACTGTTATCGCCACGGCAGGCCATGTGGATCATGGCAAGTCGTCGCTCGTACTTGCTTTAACAGGCACCGACCCCGACCGGTGGGCCGAAGAAAAACGCCGTGGCATGACGATCGACCTGGGTTTCGCGCACACCCGTTTGCCGTCGGGCGCAACCACGAGTTTTATCGATGTGCCGGGACACATTCGTTTCTTGCGCAACATGCTCAGTGGGGTTGGTGCGATTGACGGGTGCATCTTGGTCGTTGACGCCAAAGAAGGATGGATGCCTCAAACCGAAGAGCATTTTCAGATTCTCAAACTTCTTGGTCTGAATCATGGGATCATTGCTCTAACCAAAGTTGATCTAGTTGATGCCGAACTTGCAACCGTTCGTCGCGACGAGATTAAGACAAAACTCAGCGATTCGTTTTTAAGCGACGCACCGATTATTGGTGTCTCTGTGGTGGCATCGACTGGTCTCGACGAAATTCGTCTCGCACTTGACGTGCTGGTCGCAGAGTCACAACACGGCAGCACCACGCGAAACAGAAATCGACCACGATTATGGATCGACCGCTCGTTCTCGGCGCGCGGGGCGGGCACCGTAGTCACCGGCACTTTGATCGACGGCTCGCTAAAACTTGACGACGAGTTGACGGTCGTACGCACCCAACAACGCGTGCGTGTGCGTGAAATTCAACAACACGAGCAGTCGGCGAATGAACTCGCGCCAGGTCATCGATGTGCGCTTAATCTAGTTGGCGCCAGTCATGACGAAATCTTTCGTGGCGATGCGTTAGTCAACAAAGATCAATGGCTGCCAAGCACGATGTTTGACGCCTCGTTGAGCATCGTGCCGACGCTGCAAAACCGCGTCACACGTCGCGGAAGTTATTCGGTCTACATCGGCTCAGGCGAGTTCGCGGTCAAAATTCGTTTGATTGGCACGCGCGAGTTGCACGCCAACGAAAGCGGCTTAATACGAATTGCGTTGCAAACTGCGATTCCGATTTTGCCCGGCGACCGTTACATCTTGCGCGAGTCGGGTCGACAACAAACAATCGGTGGTGGCGAGGTGCTTGACATCGCCCCAACTATGCGTGCGTCAAAGGCAAAGCCCGATCGCTCTGTTGATCGCGTGATTAGCGAGCGTCAATGGATCACCGTAAAAGATCTCGAACTTTTGACGGGCGAAATTCGACAACCAGTAGTCGGCAATTGGTTGACTACGCCAAAACTTTTAGACGAAAAGCGAAAAGAACTGGCGATGAAACTCGCCAAAAACTCTGAACCGTTAGAGATCTCACGACTCAAGCCTTATGAGCAGGCAGTTCTTGCGACTTTGCCCGACGTCGTCATCGAAATGGGGCGTGCCCGTATCAAAGGTGCCTCGTCAATAACTGAGCACCCATATGTCGGTTTGTTCGCCACGGCTGGCATCACCCCGCCAGATACGAAGACGCTTGATAGAAATATTGTTCGTCAAATCGTGCAGCGGGGATTGTTCGTCGACATTGACGGCATCGTATTTCATGTCAGTGCACTTGAAACCGCGCGCCAGGTCGTGCAAAAAATCTTGCAACAACACCCGCAAGGGTTCACCGTTTCGCAATTCCGTGAAAGTCTGGGTATCACGCGCAAACACGCTGTGCCGCTGCTTGAGGCACTTGATCGACGAGCGATCACCAAACGATCGGGCGACTTGCGAATCGGTGGCGCGAGGCTCAATGGTGAGCCATCGCAAGCGTGAGAATTATTCGGCTTTTGGTTTGCGCATCTCGCGATAATCGCGCGCCGCACCTTCAAGTGGCTCAACTTCAAGTGTCACCCCATCGATAGCCGCAACACGCAACTCTTGACCATCTTGAATCGGTGTTGCACGATTCGTGCGCGCTCGCCAGTCGGCTTCATGAATGCGAACGATGCCCAACGGATTAATCGTGCCAACTGCCCGACCGATGCTGCCGATCATCCACTCGCGACCAATCGTGGGCGTGGCGAATCGCGTTCGCACCATCGACGGCATGCCGACAACGAACGCCAATGAGATCGCGATCATAGAACTGATAAATGTCAGCCACGACAATCTGATTTCGCCTCCGTCGCTGTTGCGAAAGAGAGTCAGGCTCGAAATTGTCAAGAGCGCCAAACCAAGACCCGTGAAAAATCTTGGTATCCCGACTTGCACATCGATCGACATGATCAACATCGCAAGGATCATCAACGCCAGACTTGCCCCACGAATCGGCAAAGTAGCCAGACCATGGCCGCCGAGCAATATGCAGATTGCACCGACAACGCCCGCAATGCCGATTCCGGCGGTGAAAAACTCGAAAATTATTAGAGCCAGACCGATTATAAAAAACAAGTATGTGATTGGTGGGCTGGCCGCAGTATGCAACAGTTGCTCGAAGAATCCAAGTTTGAAAAATCGTGTCGTCGCCGCCTCGCGAACCAATTCGTCGCCTGATTCAGATTTGACATCGACAACGGTTTGCAAAACCCTGCCTTTGATCGAGAGTCCATTCATCGCCAGCAACATGTTGCGCAACACCGGCACACCTTCGTCGTCGGTTGTTAATTTGAGTGCGCCGCGACTCTTGGCTTCTTTTGAGTTGAGAGTTGAAGTTCTCAATGTCGCTGATGCGTCACCAAAACTTACTTCACCGGCGCTTGTAGTCAAAAGTTTTCCGGTTTTGCCGATTCGTGTGCCGTCAGCCATCGCCGAAACATCGGCAACTGCCAACAACTGTGCCGCACTGCCATAGGCCCGAGCTGTCGTTGGCCCCACCCAAACCGCAATCGGAATCTTCGATTCAATAATTTTGTTGAACAATGCTTCCATGCGCTTCGTCGAGATAACGCCACCCAATGAATTGACCTGCAGAATAATCGCCTGCGAACTTGACGATTCGGCCCGATCAATTGCCTGCTCGATATTGTTTGCAACGATCTCGTCGATCAGTCCGCTCACTTCGACCACATCGACTGGCGCCAGATCGTTGGTGCCACCTTCGGCGTTTGCTGCAGTGGAAGCAGCAAAAGTCATTGCAAGCGCCGAACCGAGCATCGCAAACAACATTGCTTTCCGCAATTTCGTAACTGATTTTTGCAATTCGCTCTCCAGATGTTTGTGCGCTGGCATTTACGCTAACATTTGCGCGTGCATATTTTGTTGGCGACTGATGCTCAATGGGTTTTCGACGAAGTGCATGCGGCCCTTGGCACACCTGAAACTTCGTTCGTCGTTTGCAGCGACGGTCGTGATGTGTCGCGTGCCATAAAGCAACGCACGCCCGATCTCGCCGTTTTAGATTTGCAGTGTGGATCAATGGGCGCAATGGCAGTCACAATGGATCTGCGCCTAGATCACAGCGATGGTCGCTCGCCAATGGTGCCGGTTCTGATGTTGCTCGATCGGGTCGCCGATGTGCATCTAGCTAGGCGCAGCGGCGCGCAGGGTTGGTTGATCAAACCACTTGATTCGTTGCGCCTTCGCCGCGCGGCAGATGCCGTCGTGGCTGGCAATCACTGGCACGAAGGCGTGCCGGTCGAAGTTTAAAAACTATTTTCGGTTCGCGACAATAACTTCGGCAATTTGCAGGGCGTTTAGGGCCGCGCCCTTGCGCAAGTTGTCGTTCGAAACAAACAGCGTCAAACCTTTGTTGCCGTCTATTGAATGATCCTGGCGAATTCGCCCGACAAAACTCGGATCTTTGCCCGCGGCAATTAGCGGTGTCGGCACATCTATGACACTGACACCGACGGCCGTCGACAAAATTTTGTGAGCCTGCTCGACTGTGATGTCTTTTTCAAATTCAAGAGTCAGCGAGAGCGAGTGGCCCGTAAACACAGGCACTCGAACGCAAGTGCCAGAAACACGCAAATTAGGAATGTGCAAAATCTTTCGTGATTCGTTGCGAAGTTTTTTCTCTTCGTCGGTCTCAAGCATGCCGTCGTCAACCAGAGTGCCGGCAAACGGAATGACATTGTAAGAAATTGTGCGTGGAAACTTAACCGCGGGTTTGAACACAATTGCTTCGCCGTTGTAGGTGAGATCATTGGCTCGCGGCGCACCAGTTTTAATTTGTTCGTGCAATTCATCCACGCCAGAAATGCCCATGCCACTAACCGCTTGATAGGTGCTCGCTACCATGCGTATCAAAGAGGCCGCGTCATGCAGTGGTTTGAGCACCGGCATCGCCGCCATGGTCGTGCAATTTGGATTAGCGATGATGCCGAGTTTGGCGTTCGCAATATCTTCGGGGTTGACCTCAGAAACGATCAGCGGCACATCTGGGTTCATTCGCCATGCCGACGAGTTGTCGATAACGATTGTGCCTTGCTTGGCATATTTCTCGGCGATTGCTCGCGAAGTTGTTGCGCCAGCCGAAAAAATTGCGATATCAAGATCGCTTGTGTCGGCAGTTGATGCGTCTTCAACCGTGATTTTCTGACCATTCCACTCGATTACCGAGCCGGCCGATCTTGCAGACGCAAAGAATCGGACGGATGTGGCAGGAAAGTTTCGTTCAATCAATAGCGTGCGCATCACGCTGCCGACCATGCCGGTCGCGCCGACAATGCCGATAGATAATTTTTTTGTCACGCGATCAGGATACTTGAGCGACCAACCACCAGTGGCTTGGATTAATTCTCTTCGTCGGCATGGTTTTTACGCTTTCGTTGCGGGCTTTGGCAACCGACATTTTGCGCTTTACCGAGTGGAATATTTTGACGTTGCTTAATTGCGACTCAAAATTTTGTAACACCGTCTCTGGCTTGAGTCTGTTGGCTTGCCAACCTAGGCGGGTCGACCATCTCCATCTCGCCAGACGCCGACCGAGCACAGGCAGTTTCCATAACCTGCGCACGGCAATGCCAAGTGGCACGAGCGCGATATCGCTGCGCACCCAGGTGCGAAAGTTGAGCACGACTAATCCACCACTTCGCGTCACACGAATTGCCTCGCCAACAAGGTTGATCGCGTCCTGGGGTTGGCAGTGTTGCAAAGTTATGTAAGAAAAAGTCAGGTCGACCGAATCATTGCCAAGCCCGAGGGTTTTGCCATTGGCGACATGCAAAGTACTTAGTCGATCAATGCGACCAAATCTCGCAACAGTCTGACGACATCGCTCAAGAAATGCAGAGTCAACATCGGCGGCGATCACTGCGTTGCAACGATTAGTGAAACTCGACGTCATGCGTCCGATGCCGCTACCAATTTCAAGAAGTGTTGAGTCTTCAAATCGAAACGACTCAAGTTGCAATAACCGGATGTATCGCCGCACTTCTTTATCGCCAGTTTCAACGAAAGCCTCAAGCGTTAGTTCGTCGCCAGTTTGGTTGTTGAAGACCCATCCAGTTTCACGCACCACGTCATCGGCGGTCAGATCGTTGTCGGCGAGGTTTCCGGCAGAACTCCATGGCAGGTGATGCGCGCGCAAACTAATGGCGCGACGAGACTTCATATTTATTCAAACCTACTTGCGTATTGGTAATGGTGCTGAATAATCTTCTCCACTGTCAAGATCAAACGCCGTGTGCAGTGAACGCACGGCTTTTTCGAGCATCGGCGCCGCTACAACGACCGAAATTCGAATCGTGCTCGTTGAAATCATCTCGATATTGACTTTGTTGTCGGCCAGAACCCTGAACATTTTTGCGGCGATACCCGGGCTCGACTTCATGCCCGCACCAACAAGTGAAATTTTGGCGATGTTCGTGTCTTGCGTAACGCCTGTCGCGCCTACTTGCTTGGCAATTCTTGCGACGATTGGTTCGGCGATTGCGACGTCCGTTTTTGGCAACGTAAATGAAATATCGGTTGTTCCCGCCGTCGAAGTGTTCTGCACGATCATGTCGACGTTGACATTGGCTGCGGCGAGTGGCTCAAACAATGCAGCCGAGACACCAGGTTGGTCGGGCACACCCAGCACGGTAATTTTTGCGTCGCTGGCATCATGAACCACTCCCGAGATGATTGGTTCTTCCATATTGTTTTCTCCTTTTCGTTCTTCGCTTGTGATCCACGTGCCTTGTTCCCAAGTGAAACTTGAGCGCACATGTATCGGGACATTGTGATTGCGAGCAAATTCGACACTGCGCAACGCCAAAACTTTGCTGCCGGCACCTGCCATCTCGAGCATTTCGTCGAACTCAAGGTGTTTTAATTTTCGAGCCTGGGGCACGATGCGCGGATCTGCGGTGAACACGCCGGTTACATCCGTATAAATTTCGCAGGCATCGGCTTTCAATGCTGCGGCGAGCGCAACCGCCGTGGTGTCGCTGCCACCGCGACCAAGTGTCGTAATTTCTTTTGCCGTGCTCACGCCTTGAAAGCCCGCGACGACGGCGACCTTGCCCTCGCTGATCGCCTCGCGAACGCGGTCACCTTTGATCTCAAGAATTTTTGCTCGACCATGCACCGTGTCGGTGATGATGCCAACTTGACTGCCGGTGAAACTCATTGCTTCAACGCCCATGTCTTGAAGAGCCATGCACAACAACGACATGCTGATGCGCTCTCCGGTTGTTAGCAACATGTCCATCTCGCGACCCGTTGCCGCTGAAGACACTTGGCGTGCAAGATCCATCAGGTTGTCCGTGGCTTTACCCATTGCTGAAACAACGATCACGAGATCATTGCCTTGCGCTTTTGTGGCGGCAATATGGCGGGCGACATTGCGCATGCGCTCGGGGTCGGCAACCGACGTGCCACCATATTTTTGAACGATCAACGCCACGGCATTCAACGCTATCGCTGATGGTGTTGTCGACCTGTAGCATTTTCATCTCATGGGTACAGATAAACGAAATCGTCAAAAAGAAAATCGTCGAGCGCGCCAGAGTGAACTCGAAAAACAGATTCAGCGACAAAAAGTGGTTCGCCGTAGCATTCGTATCGCGGTGCTTGTTGGCGTCGTGGTGATAATTGTTGCCGCCATCAACCTGTGGCCTGATGGTGATGAGAGTCAGACACAAGATACAACCGAAACTTCGATCACTGAAACACTTGAAACAACACCTGCCCCGGCACCTGCAGGGCCATTTGAATATGGCCAAGGCGAGTGTGCGCCAGCCGATGGTTCGGGTGAGCAGATTCAGAAATTTACTGCTGCGCCGAAACTTTGCATCGACCTAGCCAAGACGTATACGGCACTTGTCTCGACCAACAAGGGCGACTTAACAATCGTGCTCGACCCGACTAAAGCGCCTGGTACGGTCAACAACTTTGTCAACTTGGCGCGGTCAAAATATTTTGATGGCACAGTTTGTCATCGGGCGATACCGACCTTTGTCGTGCAGTGCGGTGACCCAACTGCCACAGGCGGTGGCGGGCCGGGCTATGCGATCGCCGATGAACTTCCGGCAGCGGGCGAATACAAACTTGGCTCACTGGCGATGGCCAATTCGGGGCCAAATACAAACGGCAGCCAGTTCTTTATTATTTCGGGCGAACAGGGCATGACGCTTCCGCCGAACTATTCGTTATTCGGACAAGTCACAGAAGGTCTCGACACGACATTGTCGGCGCTTGATAAAGCAGGCAACAGCGACCCAGCATCCAACGGCGTGCCACCAAAAGAAGAACTTCGTATCGTGAAAGTGACTATTAGCGAAAGCTAATAGTCACTAAATCAGCAACTCTGCACGAAGTGCAGTGAAAGTCTTTTCATCAACACCAATTTCGCGCAGATAGTTCTGCACCGAGCCGTGCTTTGTGTCTAGGTCAGAAAGAATCACTGCCATCGCGCGCGGGTCGGAAGCAGCAAACCGTGCTGGCATATTTGCATAAGCATTTGCCAACTCAGGCTGGTTGATTTCTGCCCATTTGATTAGACGCTTGTGACCGTCGGCAGTTTTTCCGTAGTCGGCACTGATAATTTCTTCAGGCACGCCAAGAATCGACAAGATAAACGCGGCGAGTACACCGGTGCGGTCTTTGCCGGCCGCACAATGAAAAACCGCGGGCAAAACATCTTGTTCGGCGATTAATTTAATCGCGTCGGCAAATTTCTTTGAGGCGTGTTCGAGCATTTCGCGATATGCCCAAACCAAAAACTCAACGACATCTTCAATTTCGGGTGTGTCGCCGTCGTTCCAGGTTGCATCAATTATTGGTAAATGATGGAACTTGACCGGAAACTGTTTTACTGGAAATGTGCCGCGAGTTTTAACCTCGTTTGGTGTGCGCAAGTCGATTACGGTTTGCACCCCGAGGTCGATCACCGTCTGCGCATCTTCGGGCGTCAGTCGATATAGGCCATCTGCGCGAAAAAGGGTGCGCCACTTGGTGGTTTGGCCATCAATCGTTGGATACCCACCCAGGTCGCGAAAATTGTGCACCGCCTCAAGGCTGATCAACCGTTGCGGATCGTCAATTAGTGCGCTGATTTGCCCAGTGTTCACGTTAAGCAGATTATCGGTACAGAGCGAACTAAAGATGATCGATCAGCCACAGTTTGGCAAACTATCTTGTCACAACTAAAGTCGCACGGGTGAAACTCGTCGGCGTAATCGGTTCAGGCATCATGGGTTCGGGTATCGCCGAGGTCGTAGCCAAGTCGGGCATCGACGTCGTGATTCGCTCACGCAGCCAAGAAACCGCAGATGCGACAAAGATGGCAATTGAGAACAGTCTTAAAAAACAGGTCGCCAAGTCAAAGATTACGCAAGATCAGCAAGACGCGGCGATGGCACATATTTGTGTCACGAGCAAACTTGAAGACCTGACGAACTGTGACTTGGTCATCGAATCGGTGGCTGAAGATCTCGCAACCAAGAAAGAACTGTTCACGGCGCTCGACAAAGTCGTCAAGCCAACTTGCATCTTGTCGACCAACACGAGCACATTGCCAGTCATTGAAATGGCCAAGTCAACGAATCGCCCCGACAAGGTTTGTGGCATTCACTTTTTTAACCCGGCGGTGTTGATGCCACTGGTCGAGGTAATTCGGCCCGTTACTGCAAGCGATGAAACGATGGCTCTAGCCAATGATTTTGTCAAAGCCTGCGCCAAGGATGCAGTGCAAGTCGTTGATCGTGCGGGCTTCATCGTCAATGCATTGCTGTTTCCATATCTGAACAACGCAATCGCAATGTTTGAAGCTGGCACTGCAACCATGGAAGACATAGATGTGGCAATGAAGGGTGGTTGCAACTTTCCGATGGGTCCTTTCGCGCTACTCGACCTTGTCGGACTGGATACCTCCGTGGCGATTCTCAACGCGCTTCACTCTGAATTCAAATCGACCAATCTCGAACCGCGACCGATGTTGAAGAAACTGGTTAGCCAGGGCAAACTTGGTCGAAAAACCAAACAGGGTTTCTACAGCTACTAGTTTCAAACTAAATGAACTTCAACGACTTGCCAACAAGTCTTGGTGAGTCTGTCTGGGAGTTTCCCGATAAAGAAAATTGGCCGCGACACGATGTTGTCGGTCGTGGCGCCGACTTAGAGCCAGAAACTTTGATCTACGCCTACCGACACGGCGTATTTCCGATGGTCTCAACTGAGAACTTAGACACGCAAACCAATTTGATCTGGTGGTCTCCTCAGATGCGCGCAATTATTCCGCTCGATGGTTTAAAGGTTTCACGCACGATGCGGCGCAGTGCAAAAAAATTTCAAATTCGTGTCGATACGCAATTCGAAAATGTAATGCGCAACTGTGCCGCTCCGCATCGTGACAATGGTTGGATCACCGAAGACTTCATTGAGGCTTATGTCAGGTTGCATCATCTTGGCTGGGCGCACAGCATCGAAGTAATCGACGAAAATGGGTTTCTCGCAGGCGGTCTTTACGGCGTGCGCATTGGTGGCTTGTTTGCTGGCGAGTCGATGTTTCACCTTGTGCGCGATGCATCGAAGGTGGCGTTGATGGCTCTCGTGCAGTTGATGAATTCGTCAGATATGTCGTTGCTTGATGTGCAGTGGCTGACCCCGCATTTGGCGAGCCTCGGCACGGTGTCTGTCAAGCGAGACGAGTATCTGCGCCAACTTGAGATTGCTGTAACCCAATAATCTCGCGCCTAGCCTTATCTGATAGTGAGCGAATCAAATAACACGACTAAACGCGATGAGCCATGGGTGATGCGCACCTACTCAGGACATTCAAGCGCGCGTGCTTCAAACGAGTTGTATCGCACGAATCTGGCACAAGGTCAAACAGGTTTGTCGATTGCATTTGATCTGCCGACACAAACTGGTTACGACCCCGACCATACTCTTGCGCGCGGCGAGGTCGGCAAAGTTGGCGTACCAGTCGTGCATCTTGGCGATATGAAGACTCTGCTCGACGGTATTCCACCAGGTGAGATGAATACTTCGATGACGATTAACGCGACTGCAGCCTGGTTGTTGGCGCTTTATGTCGCCAATGCAAACGAACAAGGTGTGGCGACAAGCGAATTGCGTGGCACAACACAGAACGACATTTTAAAAGAATATTTGTCTCGCGGAACTTTTATCTTCCCTCCGCAGCCATCAAAGAGAATCATCGTCGACATGATTGCGTGGTGTGCAAAAAATGCGCCGAAGTGGAACCCGATAAATATTTGTTCCTATCACCTGCAAGAGGTTGGTGCCACGCCAGTGCAGGAAATCGCGTTTGCACTAGCCAACGCGATCGACATTCTGGATACGGTCAAGGAAAGCGGTCAGATCTCAGAAACAGAGTTTCCGCAGGTATTCGCCTCGGTTTCTTTTTTCGTGAATGCCGGCATTCGATTCATCGAAGAAACTTGCAAGATGCGGGCATTTGTAAAACTATGGGAGCGCATCGGTCGCGAGCGTTATTCGATTACGGACGATCGCGCATTGCGCTTTAGATATGGCGTACAAGTCAATTCTTTGGGTTTGACCGAGGCGCAACCTGAAAATAATGTGCAAAGAATTGTTTTAGAAATGCTTGGCGTGACGCTTTCAAAAGAGTCTCGCGCTCGCAGCGTTCAACTGCCAGCATGGAACGAAGCACTGGGTTTGCCCCGTCCGTGGGATCAGCAGTGGTCATTGCGGATGCAGCAAGTGTTGGCCTTTGAGACAGACCTCTTAGAGTATGAAGACATTTTTGACGGCTCGCATGTGATCGAAGCCAAGACTTCGCAACTCGTCGATCAAGCATGGGCCGAGATGAACGAAATTCTTAGTCTTGGCGGTGCGTTTGATGCGGTCGAAGTACTCAAGAGTCGTCTTGTGCGGTCAATGTCAAGCCGAACGAGCCGTATCGAAAAAGGTGATCAACGCGTAATTGGCGTGAATGCGTTCACGCAATCAGCGCAGTCTCCACTTGGCGATACCGACAACATTTTGAAAGTTGACCCAAAAATTGAAAAGCAGATGGTCAAAGATTTACAACAGTGGCGCAAGTCGAGAGACCAGGCTTCTGTGGATCGAGCGTTGCAAGCATTAAAGACCGCCGCTACAGAAAACAAAAATTTAATGCCATCATCTATTGATCTGGCGATCGCTGGTGGCACAACGGGCGAGTGGTCGCAGACACTGCGTGATGTCTTCGGAGAATTTCGCGCGCCGACAGGTGTGGGTGGCACGTCGGGTCGGCAAGGTCATTTGTTAGATCATGTCGTCGAATTTGTTAAGACGATTGTGGGTGGGCCGCCGAGACTTTTGGTTGCCAAACCCGGTCTTGACGGCCATTCAAGTGGCGCCGAGCAGATCGCGGTTGCCGCGCGAGATTCGGGTATGGAAGTTGTCTATAGCGGCATTCGTTTGACGCCGGAGCAAATCGCCGCCTCAGCGCGAGATGAAGACCCAGATGTAATCGGTTTATCAATCCTTTCTGGCTCGCATCTCGACTTAGTTCCTGAAGTTATCTCGCAACTCAAAAAGTTCAAAGTTCGCGCGCCATTAGTCGTCGGTGGGATTATTCCCGAAGAAGACCGTGCAAGGCTAAAAAATCTTGGTGTCGCCGCGATTTATACGCCCAAAGATTTTGATATCGCCAAAATTATGCGCGATATTGCCGATCTGACGGTCAACAGTCGAAAAAAATAGATTCAGGGTTTCATTGTCGTAGATGGAGCGACCGGAATGAAACCGTTTGCTGGCGGAAAAATTAACTCTTGTCCCGCTTCGACTCGATCGGGGTCTGTGATTCCGTTCATTTCCATCAGCAGTTTCATGTCCAGGCGATTATTTTCGGCAATACCAAAAAGTGTGTCGCCGCGTTGCACGACGTAACGAATCGGTTCTACGTAAATAGTCGTAGTGACGACAACAGTTGTCTCAACCGAGACAATCGTCGTTGGTGTTGCTGGTGTTTCGACGCCACGCTGCGAAAAAAACAGCGCCAGCAGACCGCTAATGACTGTTACGGCGAGCAACGATTTCTGTAACTTACCGTTGAGAAACATGCGTAACGATAATAGGCGTGGTTGAGACTCTCTTCGCGTTCATCCCAACATCTAAAGTAAATATATGAAAGTGCTCGCAGCGGTCGACAAGTTTCGTGGCACCGCATCGGCGGCACAAGTCGCAACGGCAATCGGCCATGGTTGTTGGCAACTGGGGCACGATTGCATAGAGCGACCGCTTGCGGACGGTGGCGAAGGAACCCTTGAAGCACTTGGTGGTGCAAATCGCACGACGCTAGTTACCGGGCCACTTGGTAAACCGGTTCAAGCACCATGGCGTTTGCATCGGGGAACTGCGATTATCGAAATGGCTTGTGCGTCGGGTCTGTTGCTTGCCGGCGGCAAAGAAATGAACAACGCAGTTGACGCAACTACGACGGGTACCGGTCAGTTGATTGATGCCGCTCTCGACTTGGGGGCAACTCGGATAATTGTGTGTCTGGGTGGATCGGCGACAACCGATGGTGGTCTTGGCGCGGTGAAGGCTATTCAGACACCTGCGCGACTAAAAGGAGTTGAGTTTGTTGTTGCTTGCGATGTCACGACGCAATTCACCGACGCTGCAAAGATTTTTGGCCCACAAAAAGGTGCAACCCCAGCGCAAGTTGAATTTCTAACAACTCGACTCGAACGACTCGTGCAGATTTATCGACAAAATAACGGTGTTGATGTCTCAAAAATTTCTGGTGCGGGTGCAGCTGGTGGTCTGGCTGGTGGTCTGGCCGCGCTCGGCGCGCAACTCGTGCCGGGTTTCGACCTAGTTGCTGAAGAAGTTTTGCTGGATGAACTTTTACAAGAAACCGACTTCATCATCACAGGCGAGGGCTACATGGATAGCGAAAGTTTTGCAGGCAAAGTTGTTGGCTCAATGGTCGAACTTGCTCGTGAGCACGAAATCGGCATAGCCGCAATTTGTGGCGACATTCATCCAGATGTAAGCGGGCGCATCAAGGCGGTTAGCCTCGTCGAAACTTTTGGGCAACAAGAGGCAATGTCGCAACCTTTGCATTGCATTGAACAATCCGCACTGCAGATTTTGCGCAGCCTCAAAAAAAGTAGTTAGCCCGTTGTAGTCGGGGCAACAGTCGGCACCACAATTGCGGCGCCAGAACCGAGTGGCTTGCCTGCGATATCAGAACCAAGTAGAACCAAAACGCTAGCCTCGCCAAGTTTGCCACTTTCAGTCGGAATTGGTGCGGGCATCGCAGCGATGCCAACGCCACCAAGTTCGTTTGCGATCGCCGCAGCACCGGCCTCACTGCCAAGCAGATAGTAAACCACGGTCTTCGTTTGTTTCGGGGTGATCTCGCTCTTATTGTTCGCCTGCTGAACGATGTATCCACGACCTTGAAGTTCGGTTGTCAATTGTCCGGCGGTACCTGACATGCCCGATGCGTTTGTTATCTGCACCTTGAAGGCCGTCTTTACAAGAGTTGTTTCAACTGGAACTTCAGCAAGTGTCGTCTGAGTTGGGTCAATAGTTTCTTCCGTCACAGTTAATGTAGACCCACCAGTTTGATCATTGCGAATATCTCGAAGGATAAAAAATCCAAGCAGAACCGCGAGTACAGCGATAATGATTGACAAAGTCGAGTTGATATTTGTCGCACCACTAGATGATCGACGCTCGTCTGCGGCGCGACGGGGACGTGATTGCTCTTGGCTCATGTTTATATAACTTATCCTATTTGACTTCGAGCCGAGGGTGGGGATTGAACCCACGACCTACCGCTTACAAGGCGGTTGCTCTGCCACTGAGCTACCCCGGCGTCTTAATAGCGCATTAAGTGTACGTTGGATTTCACTTCCTAGGCGATTACTTGGTGTATCGCCGAGATCGAACTATCTCATAAGTGGCGAGCGCGGCAGCAACCGAAACATTCAACGAAGACAATGAACCAAGCATCGGAATATTGACGAGTAGGTCGCACCTTTCTCGCGCCAGCCTCGACATGCCGGCGCCTTCTGCTCCTAAAACCAAACAAATCGATTCTTTGGCGAACTCGCCAAGATCAAAGATATTTTTTTCAGCTGCATCGTCAAGTCCAACTATGGATACCCCAGCTTGTTTCATTTCGACAAGCGCACTCGGCAGTCCACCGACGACGCACATGTTGAGATATTCGATCGCCCCAGCAGATGCTTTGGCCACCGTCGGTGTGATGTGCACAGCACGATGGCGGGGCAAAATTACTGCGTCTACACCAGCACCGTCGCAGCACCGCAGAATTGCTCCGAGGTTACCTGGGTCAGTTACACCATCAATTGCCACCAACAACAACGGAGTATCGCGCGACTCAACCAACAAATCGGCAAGCAAAGTTTCCTCAATCGCGTCGGCTTTCGCCAGCACACCTTGCGGCGCTTCGCTGCGTGCTTCGCGGTCGAGTTCACGGCGCGAAACATTCATCACCTGAACTCGCTGGTCGCGCGCCAAATCTAAAATATCTTCGACTACGGGGCTGGCCTCGATGTCGCTGGCAATCCAAATTTCGCGGATTCTTCGCCGCTGGCCGAGCAATAATTCGCGCACCGCTTGCCGACCTTCAATTTGCTCTCCACCTAGTCCGTGTTCTTTTTGCGATGGGCGATTGCCGCCACGGTTTGAACGCCCCGAAAGATCGATTCGTTTTGGACTATTTGGGTTGCCTCGTCGATTGCCGCTGCTGGCGTATCGATTTTTTGAGCGACTGCTGCGATTGTTTGACCTTGAGTCTTTTGGCATCCGAATTGTTTTTCTAGTTGTCCTGAGTAACGACAGCAACTGCCCAACAGGCAATGCCTTCAGACCGACCGAGTGCGCCAAGACCTTCGGCTCGACGACCTTTCACTGTGACTGGCGCACCTACTGCGGCTGAAAGAATGCGCTGCATCTCGTCTCGATGAACCGAAATTTTTGGCTGTTCACAGACGACGCTGCAATCGACATTGCCGATTTCAAAATTATTGTCTCGTGTCATTTTTGCAACCAGTTGGAGCAACTTTATTGAGTCGACATTCTTATACTTTTCATCAGTGTCAGGAAAGTGCTCACCAATATTGCCAAGGCCGCAGGCACCAAGTATTGCTTCGGCTGCAGCATGTGCCACCACATCTGCGTCACTGTGCCCGACGAGCCCGCGCTCGTTGGCATAGTGAACACCACCAAGAATTAGTTGGCGCTGAGTATCGCTTGCATCGACGAAACGATGGATATCAAAGCCTTGACCTACTCGCACCTGCACCGTCATAACTAAATCTTTACACCTCGCCACGCGAGACTGCGCGAGCCCAATTTAAATCTTCAGGTGTGGTGATTTTTCGATTCAACGGATCACCATTTACGACGACAACCCTGAAACCGTTATTTTCAACCAGCGTCGAGTCATCGGTACCTTCCGGGTTGTGCGCGTGCGCTTGTCGAAGTGTCTTGGCCCTAAAAGCCTGCGGGGTTTGCACTGCAACCAGATCTCGTCGATTCGGCGTTGAAACAACCACATTATTTTCGCCGACAAACTTGATTGTGTCGACCACAGGTAGGCCCGGTACCGCGCCGTCTGCGCCTGCACACACCGCATTGATGACCTCATCGAACAAAAACTCTGAGGCAAATGGTCGGGCTGCATCGTGAACACAGATAATCGTGGCGTCATTGGGTACCGCAGCCAAACCACTGCGAACCGAGGCGCTTCGAGTGGCACCACCCACAACCCCGCCTTCTCGTGTGGCCTGATCGGCCGGCAAAACCACGACCACACCGTCACTAGCCAGACGCGCAGTTTCAACGGCCCAGTCGACTACTCGGCGCTCGTTGATTAGTGAAAACTGCTTGGGGCTTCCAAATCTTGAGCCGGAGCCAGCGGCCACGACAATCGTCCAGATTTTTTCACCAACTCGTTGCCTTGAGATGGTGTTCATGCCCATTTAGGGTAGTACCGTCATTGCCTAATGGGACACGACGAACTTCTTCAAGCTAGCGAGTTCTTTGCGGATACATCTGCCGATGTATTGGCGACTATCGCTGCTCAAGGCGAGACGCGCAATTTGCAACGTGGTGATATTTTGTTCAAAGAAGGTGACAAACCAGAGTCGATGTACATCGTGTTGTCTGGTCGTATTGCAATCGCAATTGGCAATCGACCTTTAGATAGTCGCGAAAGCATGCTCGCGCTTATGGAGCGCGGAGATTTGTTCGGTGAACTTGCTTTGCTTGATGGTGGAGAGCGCAGTGCAATGGCAAGGGCGATTGAATCTTCGTCTGTTCTACAAATCTCTTATGCGACCGTGCGCGAGCAGCTGCAAGCAAATCCATCAATGTTGTGGGGCGTGACGAAATTGTTGGCAAAACGCCTTCGAACGATGGACGAAGTCTTGTCGGACAGCGTATTTCTTGATGTCACAGGACGAACGGCGAAGAGACTGCTCGAGTTGTCGGGCGGCAAAGATGAATTTGTCTTGCCGATCACGCAAGAAGAACTTGCAGGAATGGTTGGCGCATCGCGTGAGCGAGTCAACAAAGCAATCGCAAGTTTCATACGTCTTGGCTGGCTCGAGCAACATGATCGTCGCTATCGAATCTTGATGCGAGCGAAACTAGAGTTTCGCGCCAGTTAGCAGATTAATTCACGAGCCACGTGTGGGCTTGGCTGAACGCATCGGCTGCTTCTTGCGCGCGATGAACCGGTCGTGATGCATCATGCGCAAAGGCATGTTCGGCATCTGGGTAAATCTTCGTGCGCACCTTGAGTTGAACCAACTCGGCAACATCCGCGGGTGGCGTGTAGTTATCTTTGCCACCGATGATTGCAAGTACGCGATCGGCGTGGCCGGTGTCTAGATAGTCGAGGGGTTCACCTTGTGTTTGGCTTTTCCAAGCACCAGGAATTTTTATCATTCCATAAAAAGAGACGATTTTTTTGAATCTTGCAGACCGTGCAGATTTGAAGCAGTACATCCCACCCATACAAAAGCCGATTAACCCGACCTCTGGAGTTTCGAGTGAGTCCGCCGCCTCGATCAAATCTCGCAGATGATTCTCATCGCTCAAAGATGGAACAGCGGTGAACCGAGGTTCAATTTCTGGGCCCAGAGTTAGGCCTGGAAACGGTTCAACTGCGCAAACCGCAAATCGCCAGTCATTGGCCAATTTTTTGACGAGGTCGTCATAAAGCGGACGCAAACTGAAGATATCCGGTGCGATAACCAGCCCCATGGCGGGATTTTTTACCGACTTGTCAATTTCGCATTGGGTGCCGGACGGCAAAGTGATTCGCATTTACCAAGTATGCCCAAAAACTCTGGATAAATCTTTATTGGTGAGAGTTGCGGTGAGTTCTGGCGTTGCAATCTCGGTGATGTTGAGTTTCAACGATTTGGAGCATGACCCAAAACGACAAAAAACAGTCAGTGAAACATCCACCGCAATTGGTCTGGAGCCCAGGGTTGACCCAGCGACCCAACAGCCCAGTCGCAAAATTGATCAAAGAATGGGAACTAATTAGTTCGCGACGCAAAGAAGTCGATGTTGTCAACTCGTGGAAATTGCCAGGCGACAAAATTAAAAATCTCGACCAAGTTTTAACTCGTGCAGGTTTCAACACTGCGCGCGATGATTCACAGGGCGACAGTTATCTTTGGCTGTTAGTCAAGCGAGCATCTACCGACGAACTTGCCGCGAGAATTGTTTTACAGAGAATATTGCCACCGTTGATTTCGATTGCCCGGCGCCGTGGGCAAATTATGCAAGGAGGTATTGATGCCGCAATTTCAGATGTTTTGCCGAGTGCATGGACGGTGATTCGTCAATATCCATGGCACCGTCGCCCAAACAAAGTCGCCTCAAATCTTGTTCTGGACAGCGAATATTTTGCCTTCGTGCAAGGTAACCGTTCTAAGAAAGTCAAAGTTTTCACAGTCGAGCCGAGACTGCTCGGCGAAATTATCGCCGAGCCGCAGAGCGATGACTTTGAACCGCAAGTGAGCCTCGAAAACTTGCTGAGTTTGGCGATTACTCAGGGGATAGATTCGCGACACGTCGAAGTTTTGCGTGCGGTAGCCAAGGGTCAAACTGCGGCGACGATCGCCAAACACTACGGCATCGCCGAACGAACGGCTCGCGCTTGGCGCGCGCAAGCAATCAGCGAGTTGCGTGCACGAACGCAGTGTTCGGCGTGAGTTTTGTCTTTCGCAATCGCAAACTATTGGTAACAACAAAGATGCTCGAAAGAGCCATTGCCAGCCCGGCCCACATCGGGTTGAGATAACCAAGTGCAGCCAATGGAATTGCCGCTGTGTTGTATGCAAACGCCCAAAAAACATTGGCCGTGATCGTGCGCAAAGTGGCTCGTGAAAGCAAAATCGCATCGGCGACCAGTCGCAAATCACCACTGACGATTGTTAGGTCGCTGGCGTTCATTGCCACATCCGTGCCGGTGCCCATGGCGATGCCAACATCAGCCTGTGCAAGCGCGGCCGCATCATTGACCCCGTCACCAACCATCGCCACGGCATAACCACGTTGTTGTAGATCGGCGACCACGCGAACTTTTTCGTTCGGTAGAACGCCAGCGATGACATGTTGATCGTCATTTTTGATCCCAACTTGAATCGCAATGGCCGTTGCCGTCGAGTCGTTGTCCCCGGTCAATAGAACTGAGCGCAACCCAAGTTTGTCAAGTTCGGCGATTGCTTGAGCACTTGTTGGTTTGGGTTGGTCGGCGACGACACAAACGCCTTTGACAAGACCACTAATCACGACGAGCACAGCCGTATTTCCGGCACGTCTTGCTCGGGCAAGGGCATCACGCAAATCTGCAGGCACGACCACGAGCGACGTGCTGAACAAAGATTCACGGCCAACCATTACTTTTTGTGACTCGACGATTCCTGATGTTCCCATACCGGGCGATGAAATAAAATCGCTGACATCAGGCAAAGCGCCCAGTTCTTTGCGCGCGGCTGCAGCGATTGCCCGAGCAACTGGATGTTCGCTCGCGTGTTCAAGAGCCCCAGCGAACTTGAGCACTTCGCGTCGATCTGCACCAGGCGCAACCGATACGTCAATCAATTGCATTATCCCGGTGGTGATCGTCCCGGTTTTATCGAATACGACCGTGTCAATTCGACGAGTGCTTTGCAAAACGTCGACACCTTTAATAACGATGCCCATTTGGGCGGCACGCCCGCTGCCAACCATCAACGCGGTTGGCGTTGCAAGCCCGAGCGCACAGGGGCAGGCGATGATCAAAACTGCCACTGCGGCGGTGAATGCTTGAGTAGTCGAGTCTTCGAGAAAAAACCAGCCAAGAAAAGTGACTATTGAAAGACCGATAACTGCTGGCACAAAGACTCCGCTGACGCGATCGGCAAGTCGTTGCACCGGTGCTTTCGTGGTTTGTGCGTCGCGCACGAGCCGCGTGATTTGGGCGAATGTCGTCTCGGCACCAACACGAGTCGCGCGCACGATCAGACGACCAGTGATGTTGACGGTCGTGCCCGTAACTGCACCGCCTGGTGCTACATCGGTCGGCACACTTTCGCCTGTCAACGCAGATAAATCAAGTGATGAGTTGCCTTCAACGACGACGCCATCAGCCGGAATAATTTCTCCTGGTCGCACGACCATCAGATCATTGACACGCACTAGTGAGGCGTCAATCAGGAGTTCTTGCGAATCTCGAAGAACTGTTGCAGTTCTCGCGTTAAGCGCGAGCAGTGAACGCAGCGCATCGCTCGCACGATTTTTCGCGCGGGCCTCGAAATATCTACCAGCCAGCAAGAACACAGTTACGGCCACGGCCACTTCTAAATAGATATGAGTACTGTCACCCGACTTCATCATGCCGGTCATGCTCATCTCATGTGATGAGCCACGGTAAATATGATCAACCGCGTCACCCCAGACAATTGTCCAAATTGACCAAGCGGTTGAGGCAAATACGCCAATCGAAATCAAGGTGTCCATCGTCGTCGCGCGATGTCGCGCATTCATCAGAGCCGCCCGATGAAATGGCCACGCCCCCCAAGTAACCACTGGTGCGCTGAGAATAAGGGCGAACCATTGCCAATTTTTGAATTGCAGGCTGGGGATCATTGAAATTAACACCACTGGTATCGAGAAAAATACCGAAACAGTTAGCCGGGTTAGCAACATCGCAACTCGTTCGTCAACTTCTGCATCGAGCATTTCAGCGGTCGTGTTTTCGAGTAGTCGAGCGCTGTAGCCAAGCGACTTTACGGTTTGGATAAGAGCATCTGTGTTCGTAAGTTCGCTTGAAAAGTTGACCCGAGCCGACTCTGTCGCATAGTTGACGGTTGCATTAACACCAGAGATTTTGTTCAAACCTTTTTCGATCGTCATTGCGCATGCGTTGCATGACATGCCCGAAAGGCTCAAATCAATTGTCACATCGAGGGCCTGTTCGGTCACTAGCGCATCAGCTCCATTTAGATTGGCCAAAGCGATAGCCAACACTGCGAACCGTCTCGATCAAGTTGGCATGTTCTTCGCCGAGTTTCGCGCGCAGACGACGAATATGCACATCAACTGTTCTAGCACCGCCGTAGTACTCGTATCCCCAGACTCGAGACAGCAATATTTCGCGGCTGAAAACTTTGCCGGGGTTTTGCGCCAAGAACTTCAGCAGTTCGTACTCCATGTAGGTCAGATCAAGAGGAGTGCCACCGAATGATGCTTGATAAGTCTCGGTGTTGAGGCTCAAACCGCCGTACTCAATCAGTGATTCGCGCGAAACCGACATCTCGCTGTAAAACAAGTGTCGCAACCGTGAGTCAAGTTCGCGCGGGTGAACTGGCGCAAGACAGAAGTCGTCAAAAAGATCTTCACGCATTTCAAGATCAGCAAGTTGTGCGCCACTGACAAGCACGATCACGCGGCTGACCGGATTTTCGCGTCGACGCAAAGACCGACAAATTGCCCATGCCGACTCGGGGTCTTGGCTGCAGTCGACCACGGCGCCTGCCCAGCCGTGTGTGGGTTCGAGTTTGTCAAGTGCATCGTTCGACTTGACCGCCTTCCACGAATAGCCCGACAAATCGAGGGTTCGCGCGACATCAATTGGCGCCGGATCGGGAAAGACTACAAGCAATCGATCTTGTTCGTTACTCATCGTTTCACTCAGAGTGAACGCAGGTAGCGATTGAGTTCGTATTGACTGATGTGAGTCTTGTAGCCACGCCACTCGGCACGTTTATTGCGCAAGAACCATTCAAAGATGTGCTCACCAAGTGCTTCTGCGACGAGTTCTGAGCGCTCCATGACCCGTAATGCATCAGACATCGACTGGGGAAGTTGCTCGATACCAAGTTTCGCCAGCATGTCGTCACCCATCTCAAAAAGGTTTGAATCTGCTTCTGCTGGAAGTTCGTAGCCTTCTCGAATGCCGCGTAAACCAGCGGCAAGAATCACCGAGAATGCGAGGTAAGGGTTGCACGCTGGGTCAGGAGATCTGTATTCAATTCGGGTTGTCTGATCGCTGTTTCGTTTTTGAACTGGCACACGGATAAGACCACTTCGGTTGTTGCGTGCCCATGAAATATGCACAGGCGCTTCGAAGCCTGGCACCAGACGCTTGTAACTATTTATATTTTGGTTCGTTACCGCGGTTATTTCTGCGGCATGACGCAGTAGTCCGGCCATGAATTGTTTGGCCGTCACCGACAAGTTATATGGGTCGCTGGCATCATGAAACGCGTTTTGTTCGTCTTTGAACAAGGTGAGATGCAGATGCATGCCAGAACCCTGTACACCCTCGAGTGGTTTGGGCATAAATGTTGCGTGCACATTGTGCAACGCCGCGATTTCTTTGACAACCAGACGAAATGTCATCACGCTGTCGGCCATCGTGAGGGCATCAGTGTGTCGAAGATCTATCTCGTGCTGGCTGGGCGAGTCTTCGTGGAAACTGTATTCAACCGGGATGCTCATCGTCTCGAGCGTGCGAATTGTTTCTTTGCGCAACGAACTTGTGATGTCGGTGCTCGTCAAGTCGAAGAAACCGCCTTCGTCCAGCGGAACTGGTCGTGAGTCAACCGCTGGAGGATCAAAGTAAAAGTATTCAATGTCTGGAGCGACATAAAATTGGTAGCCGAGTTCTCTGGCAGTGTTCAAGTTGCGGCGCAACACCTGTCGTGGGTCACCATCAAACGGAGTGCCATCAAGTTTGGCGATATCGCAAAACACTCTTGCCTCGGCACCCTTGGGATCGACCCATGGCAAGACTTCGAAAGTGTTCGCATCCGGTAAAGCCAGCACGTCACTTTCTTGAATCCGACTGAAACCGTCAATTGCCGACCCGTCAAAAATCATGCCGTCGTTGAGTGCATTTTCCATTTCGGCTGGACTGATGGCGAAACTCTTGAGGTTTCCGAGCACATCGGTGAACCACAGACGCACCAGACGGATACCCCGTTCTTCAACGGTGCGAAGCACATAGTCACGTTGTTGCTCAATCATCTCAGCGCTCGTTTCGCTCGTTTCGCATAAATACAGTCTGCCGCCACAACTGCGAGTTTCACTCGGGTTACGGCGGCAGGACTATGGGATTTCTGGAGATTTATCGTTTTTGGCTACTTCTTTTTTGCCTTCTTCTTACCGGCACTTTTTTTCGGTGAGGATTGTCCGCAAACTGTTTCAAGAATCAGTTGGGTCACGACGTATGGATCCATGTTCGCGTTTGGTCGACGATCTTCTGCGTAACCCTTTTGATCGCGAGCAACCTGCCACGGAATTCGCACTGATGCTCCACGGTTTGAAACACCGTAAGTGAACTTATTGTAAGGAGCTGTCTCGTGTTTGCCAGTTAGGCGACTTTCAATGTCGTGACCGTAGTTGCTGACGTGCTCATTGATTCTTTTACCGAGTGCTTTGCACGCATCGTCGATTGCCTTGTAATTCGAGCGCATTGCCTTTGTCGAGAAGTTGGTGTGACAGCCAGCGCCGTTCCAGTCTCCTTTTTGTGGTTTTGCATCGAGTGAAATAACTACGTCGTAGTCTTCGGCGATTCGGTGCAACAACCATCGAGCAACATGCAATTCATCGCTGACTTTGAGTGCATCAACTGGCCCGATTTGAAACTCCCATTGGCCGGGCATTACTTCGGCGTTCGTGCCCGAGATATGCAGACCAGCATCCAGACACATCTCGGTATGGATCTCTACGATTTCGCGACCCATTACGCGACCCGCGCCGACGCCGCAGTAGTAAGGGCCCTGCGGTGCCGGCTCGCCGGAAAGTTCTGGAAAACCGAATGGTCGACCATTGAGACGCATCATCGTGTACTCCTGCTCGATGCCGTAAATCATTTTTTCATCGGCGTAACGCTTGGCAGTTTCAGCACATTGTGCCCGTGTGTTTGTCGGGTGTGGTTTACCGGTGGACGCGACCATCACTTCGCACATCACTAGCACGTTCTTCCCGCCACGAATTGGATCTTTGCAACTAAAGACCGGATTCAAAATGCAGTCCGATGCTTCGCCAGTTGCTTGACTTGTCGATGAACCGTCGAAGCCCCAAATTGGAAGAGTCTTGCTACCGCTCTCAATGATCTTTGTTTTTGAACGCAACGTCGGTGTTGGTGTAACGCCGTCAACCCAGATGTACTCAGCCTGATATGCCATTTAATTTCCCTTCATCAAAAATTCGCCCCGTAGCGAATTCATACTCGATAGTTTTGCCGATCGGCGTTTCTCAGCCGTTGCCTGTTTGTAAACGGCGTGTGAAGTTTTACCTAGATAGCCTGAAACTGTGCCGAATTTTGCCAATATTCGCGTTGGGCTTGCCCAAATCAACCCGATCGTCGGCTCGTTGGCAACCAATGCAACAAAAATTATTGACTTTTATAATCAGGCGGTGGTCGCTGGCTGTGATGTGGTGGCCTTTCCTGAATTGTCAATTACCGGGTATCCACCCGAAGACCTCGTTTTAAAAGATGGATTCGTATCCGAGAACCAAACTGTTCTTGCAGAAATTTTAAAAGCCGTCGGTGAGACGGTTGCTGTTGTTGGTTTTGTCGACATCGAAAAAGATACGGACAAAACTTACAACGCCGCCGCGGTTTGTCAGAACGGCAAAATCATTGGTGTCTATCGAAAACATCTTCTGCCCAACTACGACGTCTTTGATGAGCAGAGATATTTCACCCCGGGGGTTCATAATCCTCTATTCACGATCAAAGGTGCGTGTGTCGGCGTAACGATCTGTGAAGACATCTGGAACCCATCGGGCCCAGTTTCGGTGCAGGCGTCCTTAGGTGCCGTGTTGAATTTAAATATCAACGGTTCACCGTTTCATGCTGGCAAGATTGGTTCGCGCCGTGAAATGTTGAGTTCGCGTGCGCGTGACGGTGAGTGTGTGGTTGCCTATGTCAACCAAGTCGGTGGGCAAGATGAACTTGTGTTTGACGGCGGCTCAATGGTCTTGGCCGCAGACGGCACACTTGTCGCCAGCGCAGCACAGTTTGTCGAAGAGTTGTTGATTTGTGATTTGGTACTGCCAAAGTCAAAGTCTGTGCCAGCGCCACAACAGTCGCGTGGTCAAGTTGCTGAGCCCCTCGACGAGGACGCGCAGATTTTTGCCGCACTCGTCTTGGGCACGCGAGATTATGTGCGTAAAAATGGCTTCACAGATGTCGTAATCGGTTTGTCTGGCGGGGTTGACTCGGCGTTGGTCGCTGCAGTTGCGACACAGGCACTTGGTTCTGAACATGTACACGGCGTCGCGATGCCATCGCGATATTCGTCGGAGGGTTCAATTTCTGATGCCGAGTTGTTGGCACGAAGTTTAGGAATCGATATCCAAACAATTTCGATCGAGCCGGCATTTAGCGCATACCTCAAGTCGCTTGAGCCAAGTTTCGCTGGTCGCAAGGCAGATTTAACCGAAGAGAACTTGCAGAGCAGAGTGCGTGGCACAACTTTGATGGCGCTTTCCAACAAATTCGGGTGGATGGTTTTGACAACCGGCAACAAGAGTGAAATTGCGGTCGGCTATTTCACCTTGTACGGAGATTCGGTGGGCGGTTATGCGGTGATTAAGGACCTGTTCAAGTTGAAGGTTTATGAGATTTGCGCGTATGTCAATCAGCAAAGTTCTCACGGTGTGATTCCGCACTCAATTATCCAAAAGGCTCCGTCGGCTGAGTTGCGACCAGACCAACGCGACGATCAGAGTCTGCCGCCGTATGAATTGTTGGATCCGATACTTGAGTTGTATGTCGAGCAGGATAAAACGGCCCGAGAGATTATTGCACTCGGTCACGATCCAGCCCTCGTAAAGCGCATCGCGCGACTCGTGGACATGAACGAATACAAACGCCGTCAAGGCGCACCTGGCGTGCGCATCAGCACCAAGGCCTTCGGCAAAGATCGACGTTTACCGATCACGAATAAATACTCTGGTTAGAAAACAAGATTCGTTTAATCGTGTATTAGTCCACCGCGACGTTGATACAAATATATAAATAGGGTGGCGACACCGGCACTGATTGCACCGATTAGCGATGGCAAGGCGATGCCGCCACTTGATTCGTAAGCTCTCGTTGCCACAAGACTCATCACGCCGCGACCCAGGGTGCCAGCCCCGATTACGAGACCAAGGCCACTGCCTGGTCGCTTTGGCACGAGATGCGTAGCCAGAGGCAACATGCTCACGACTGCGAACTCAAAGCCCAAGATGTAAATCAAGAGAGCCGCGAGCCCGAGTACCAAATTTTGTGAAACGAACCAAAGCGCGAGCCCGCCTGGAACCATGATTAAACACCCGATGGCGATGCTTTTTTCTTTGCCCCAAGTATCTGTCTTGTTGGCGCTGGTAATCGATGCATAAAGTTCGACGATTCCGAAACTAAATCCAACTGCGGCAATGCCGATTGCGCCAAATCCAAATTGATCATCGAGCCAAGCCCCGAAAGTTATAAAGATGCATTGGCTTGCGCACATCGTGGCGAACATCGTGGCCACGACCAGCCAGCCCCGACCACTAAGTCGAATTCCATCGTCGGCTACTCGCGACGAAACTTCATGCGCTTCGGACTTGATACGCGAGGCAATAAACAGCAGCGAAACGGCGGTTCCGCAGACACCAGCAAAAAAACCTGCTCGCCAAGTACTGAGCGCGGTTATTACCCCCATCAGCGAAACACCAAACAGAAGCCCGAGTGCCCAAGAAATTTCGGTGATTCCGATGTACCGCCCTCGCTTTTCGTAAGGAACATGGTCTGCGATCCAGCCAGCCATTCCAAGGTCGAAAAAATTCTTTGTAATGCTGATCAACGTCACGCCGAGTGTGAACACATAAATATTTGGTGAGACTGCAGCGAGAAGGGCGCCAAATCCGATGCCAAAAAGACCAGCGACCATTGCCGCGCGGCGCGAAAGGTGGTCGATAAACCGACCGATAAACGGCGACAACAAGCCTGAAAGTTCAGAAATTGTGAGAGCGACTCCTATT
The DNA here is from genome assembly GCA_945893395.1 of Bifidobacterium breve. Lineage (GTDB taxonomy): Bacteria > Actinomycetota > Acidimicrobiia > Acidimicrobiales > Ilumatobacteraceae > BACL27. The sequence continues at coordinate 8,594 of CAMDEC010000003.1, read as the reverse complement.
TCAGAAAGTGAGATGTCGAAGCCTTTGGCAATAATCGCCACGAACGGAGGCGTAAATCGGTAGCAGGCATTGGTCGTCAGTCGGCTTGCAGTAAGAAGCGTGATGTTGTTCTTGACGATCGGCGAGAACGAATCATCTAGCCAACGACTTAGCACGAGGCTCAACGCTACAACTACTCGCTAGAGCGAGTCAGTTGAGTTCAATTCTCCGAGGACCGCGACTATTCGACCAGCGCGTAGTTTGTTGTGAGCATCAATCTCGAACCAACTACCTCCAAGATTTTCTAGGCGGTTGTCCGAGACATTTAATTCTCTTCGAAGTGTTCTAATCACACCACTGTGGCTGATAACTAGAGCCTGACCTCCTCTGCATTTGTTGGCGATGTCAATAAAAGATTGTGTTATTCGCTGCACGACGCTGATATTTGGTTCAAAACCCTCGGGTTGTCGTCGCGAGTTTAGAAATCCCGGCCAACCAGCCTCGATTTCTGCAACTGTCAAACCCTGCCACGGACCAACATTTGACTCTTTGAGACGGTCGTCAACATGCAGATCGCCTGCGTTCAAATGTTGGGCGATAATTTCTGCCGTCCGCCGGGCCCGTTGCAAGGTGCTTGTGGCGATCAAATCGAATGAGCCGAGTTTTTGTGCGGCTTGTTTCGCTTGAATGATTCCTTGCTCCGTGAGTTGGATGTCGGCTTGACCTTGCCATCGTCCTTCTGCGTTCCATTCGCTTTGACCGTGGCGTAAAACGAGTAGTCGAGTTGTGGCCTCTTTGGCTTGCAGTTTTTCAGACACCAAAAGCAGGGTAGTGGCTTAGGTACGCTGACTGCATGGCGCGTTTGAGACTTTTCGCCTCGGCTCGACAAGTTGCGGGGACTTCCAGCCAAGAAATTCCGGGTGGCACCGTTGATGAAGTTCTGCAAACTGCAGGTGAGCGATTTGGGGCAGACTTTGTTGCTGTAATGGCAACTTGTCGAGTTTGGTTGAACGGCGAAGAAGCGATTGGCACCGCCGTGGTCAATGACGCCGACGAAGTGGCATTGTTGCCACCGGTTTCAGGTGGATGAATTCGGAAACTTGAATGACTGATGTTGCAAACCCAAGTGCGATGACGACTGCCGAATTGCGCAGCGCGCGCGCGGCGTTGCAGATGCAAGAAGACGTGATTTCTTTTGTACGTCGAATGGCCCAAGGGCGCTGTGACTTGGCACGCGATGAGCAGCGTCGTCGCACCGATGGCACGCCAGCATCCGGCATGAGCGTCGTGGATATTACGAATGTTTTTGGGCAAGAGTATGGTGGCGGATCATCGCGCCCACCACGCGAGACAAACATTTCAGCAGAGCATCCCTTGGTCGTAGAGCTCGAAAAACTTTGCGAACGGGTTGGCTTTGGTGAGTTACGCACCCTCGCCGACGATGCATTGGACGAGGCGGTCAGACAAATTGAAAAGTTTGAACTGGAACGCTCAGCCGAACGAAAAAATTTTTTCGCCAAGATCGACACCTTGACCTCTGAGTTGGTCCAGCGATATAAAGACGGCGGCGCCGACGTCGACTCGCTTTTAACCGACTAGAACAGGACTGCATTTCTCTGACTAGAGGTAAAACCCGACTAGAACGATAGGTTTTAAGGACAAATGCAGCGTGTCGCGGTTATCTCGATGCACACTTCACCTTTGGCCCAGCCAGGTGTCGGTGATGGCGGTGGCATGAACGTCTATGTGCGCGAACTTGTTTCGGCAATGGCCCAAAAAGGAATGCAGTGCACGACATATACGCGTGCTTGGCGCGAAGGGTTGCCGAAGGTTGTAGAAGTTGAGCCAAATCTTAAAATCGTGCACATTGACGCTGGTCGTTTTGACCTCTCGAAAGATGAATTGCTCGATGTCGTAGATTTGTTCACACAGCGCGTCGCTGAGCATCTGCAGGCATCAGGTGGGGCCGACGTATTGCACGCTAATTATTGGCTGTCGGGTCTTGTCGGCCATCGACTGAAGCATCAGCTCAATTTGCCGCTGGTTACAACTTTTCATACTTTGGCGCGGGTCAAAACTTTGGGTGGCGATACAGAGTCGGTAGTTCGCGAAAGAGCAGAACTTGAGATCATCGGTTGCGCCGATGCGATCTGTGTGAGTTGTCCCGAAGAGTTGAGTCAGTTTCGTGCACTTTACGGTCAGTCGCCTGGCGTCGTCAGGGTGGCATCGCCTGGCGTTGCAACTGCATTTTTCTCGCCGGGTGATCGGGCTGGTGCAAGACACGCACTGGGTTGGGGAGACGAGCCGACGCTGTTGTTCGTTGGTCGGATTCAACCATTAAAAGGTGTTGACGTCGCCGTGCAGACTCTTGCAAAATTGGAAAATAAGAAAACTAAATTGATTATCGTCGGTGGCGCAAGTGGATCTTTTGGTTCGAGCGAGTCGATGCACGTGCGCAAACTGATTTGTGATCTTGACCTGAATGATCGTGTGCATTTTGTCGAGCCGCAGCCACACCATTTGTTGTCGACTTATTATCGTGCCGCAGACGTTGTTTTGGTCCCTTCGCGAAGTGAAAGTTTCGGGCTGGTCGCACTTGAAGCAGCAGCATGCGGAATACCCGTGGTGGCCACCGCAGTGGGTGGGCTACTCAACTTGGTCGAACATCAGACAACCGGATACTCAGTTGAAAATCGAAACCCAGAGACGTTCGCAAAATATGTGGATCTGCTGTTGTCTGATCCGATGCTCAGTTTGACGATGGGCAACCGAGCGGCCCATCGAGCCAAAAATTATTCATGGTCGGCCACCGCCGACAGTGTGATTGGTGTCTATGAAGCACTTCGTGTGGCCCAACTAGTCGCCTGTTCGTAACGCCGTGAGCGACCTGTTTGACGAACCGTCGCTGGCCCGAATTGAACGACAAATTGACGAGTGGTTGGGTCGAGCCAGAGCGAACCACAAGAACATCTTGGCTGTTGATCGCTCTGAAGACGACGAGTTTCGGTGGTATGTGCGCATGTCGGGCGAAGAAAAAGATTTCACGACGATCTGGTTCACTCTTGGCCAGAGAACTTTTCGTTATGAAACCTATGTGATGCCGGCACCCGAGCAGAACGCCGAGTTGCTTTACGAAACAGTTTTACGAAGAAACGAAAAACTTGTTGGTGCCCACTTTTCGATCGGGTTGGAAGATGCGATTTATCTGCGCGGTGAAATCGGATTGTCGGCTTTGAACGAAGCCGAACTCGACCGAATAATCGGCACGCTGTATTCAACTGTTGAGCTGGCTTTTTGGCCACTTTTGGAAATCGGCCATGCCAAGGCTGCGGCTATGCGCACACAACGAAATAGCACTCGGACTGCCTAGCGTTCGGGGAAGTCGTTGGGTGGTTCGAGTGTGCCTAACTAGCCTGAACGGCGTGATTGAAAAGTGAGCAAGGCGATCAACCCGACGCTGTGCATTATCGGTGGGGGCAACATGGGCTCGGCGTTGGCGCGCGGTTTGCTGGCTGGCGGGTTTTCATCCTCGCAACTGGTGATTGTTGAAAAAGAAAATTCGCGCATCACTGAATTAAACGAGCAGTTTCCGCAACTAGATATCACAACAAAGTTGCCCGAGTGCGAGTCGGTAGTTTTGGCGGTCAAGCCGACAGAAGTTGCAGATGTGTGTCGTGCGGTTGCCAATGCTGGCGCGAAACAGATTTTGTCTATTGCTGCCGGTGTCACGATTTCGTCAATTGAGGATGCAATAAAAACTTCGGCAGCCGTGGTGCGAGCAATGCCGAATACACCGGCACTAATCGGTCAAGGTGCTTCGGCGATGGCGGCAAGTGCGCGGTGCACCCCTGAAAACAAAAAATGGGCGCGGGAAATTTTATCCAGCGTCGGCACCGTGGTTGAAGTGCAAGAGAGTTTGCTCGACGCCGTGACGGGTCTTTCTGGAAGTGGACCCGCTTATGTGTTTCTTTTGGCTGAAGCATTGATTGCCGCGGGCGTGCAACAAGGACTATCCGCTAAAGTTTCGAATGAATTGGTCAGACAACTCTTGGTGGGTTCTTCGTTGTTGCTCGCCCAAAGTTCTGAGACGCCAGAGCAGCTGCGCAAAAAAGTAACTTCACCCAATGGCACCACGGCAGCCGGAATTGCTGAGTTGGTTGGTAAACAATTCTCCGAGATCATAGGTTCAGCGGTAAGTGCTGCGACAAAACGCAGCAAAGAACTTGGAAAATAATTTCGAAGATTTATCTTGCAGTTTTGGTTGTATCGCCCTAATTTGTGTCTAAAGTAAGAAACAGAAATGTCGCAAGATCACCGGACGGGGTAACCCCCCAACTGGGAGTCGCGCTCGCAAGAGTTGCGCCGTTTGAGCCGGTGCCGTCGGGGGGTTGGCACCGGCTCTTACGTTTCTGAGTATCGTGAACCTGCCATGGCTAACAAGTACGAGACCGTTTCATTTCTTTCTGACTATGGAACACGAGACGAGTTTGTTGGTGTCGTAAAAAGTGTGATCTACGAAATTGCACCGCAATCTCGCGTCGTAGATCTGACACACGAAATCGAGCCGTTTGATGTGCGTGCGGGTTCGTTGTCGTTGGCACGGTCGGTGTCGTATATCGCGAGTGGCGTAGTGCTGGCGGTGGTTGATCCAGGCGTCGGTTCATCGCGACGCGCGGTTGCCGTTGAAGTTCTGGATGGCAAAGGTGTTTTCGTAGGTCCAGATAATGGGTTACTGGCAATGGCCATTGCTCTGGCTGGCGGTGCTGGTCGGGCTGTATGTCTAACTAACACCAAATACCACTTGGCGAGTCCAGGTGAGACTTTTGCTGGTCGCGATATTTTTGGACCCGTCGCAGCGCACCTCTGCAACGGTGTTGATCTGAGCGAACTTGGAGAAATGATTGACCCTGCGCTTTTATTGCCAGGTGTCGTGCCAATACCGCGAGAAGAGAAAGGCGCTCTGCATGGCGAGGTGACTTGGGTCGATCGTTTCGGAAATTGCCAACTCAATATCGGCCCAGACGAGGTCGCGTCAATGGGTGAAGTTCTGCGTGTCGAAATTGGTTCGGTGCTGAGTGGTGCGAGCGTAAGCCATGAACAAGTTGTGCGGTCATTAAAAATTGTGCGAAGTTACGATGCAATCGGCAGCGGGCTCGGGCTTGTCGTTGATTCTTATGGCATGCTCTCAATTTGTGTTGATCGAGGATCAGCGGCTCGAGAACTGAGCATTGGTCAAGGAGACCTGGTTATTTTGTCGCGACTAACCGAGACTGAGCAAACGAAGCCGATCCCGACTCCGGTGAAGATCGCACCGAAGAGATAAAGTTTGAATCGTGCGACCAGCCACGACTTTGACGATCGCGCTGTTGCTTGCCGTGATTTTTTTTGCTGGAATTTTGTCAATCGTCGGCAGGTAGTTGCTGTTGCGATCGCGTTGAGTTGCTGGCAACTAAAAATCCGATAAATAAAATGCACAAGCCGACCAGCAGTGTTACGGCAAATGCACGATCTTTGCCGAGCCGGCCAGCAAGTGTGCCACTGGCCGAAAGCACGATCGTGCCGGTGGCGATAAATAAATTGCCGCCGGCGAGCCGCTTGGGCGAAGTCACCGTTCTGAGAATCGCCGAGTCTAGATTTGGTGCCTGAGATTTCAACACGCGCCAGGTCGACCAGAATGCTCCGATCAGGATAACTAAGGCTGGTATCCCAGAGCCGATTGCTGCCATGGCTCGCGGTAGGACGCCAAATAATTCTCGGGCAGCGGGAAATTCCCCATCAATGATCTCTCGTTTGGTCGGTGTCGAGATGATCACGCCGATGCTGAAGGCGCTCAAGATAATTAGGGCGTTGCGCAAGTGGTCGGCAATTTTTTTGTTTGCCAATAAATAAACTGTGCCAAGCGCAAGCCATGCCACATTGAGTACCGCACCCGCAAGGAAAAAGATTCGAAACACAAATAACGACCAACCAGTTACTTCGGCCCACCACAGTGCCCCTGAGCCGATCGCGAACAGAATCATGGCGATCGTCCATGCCAATTCATGGGGTTGGTTTCGCCGATGCCAGCGGTCAAAAGTGCTGAGGGCAAAAGCGCTGGCGACAAGCGTCGCACTGCCAGCCAAAATCGAATTGAACTGGTCAACTTCGGCAATAATTTGGGTTTGCAGCACGCAAGCACGATAACTGGGTGCCAAAAGTCGCGTTCAAAATCGAGCGAAATTCACAACTTTCTTGGTTTAACTTTGTGAAATTCTGCACGAAGCCCTACCCTGAGCCCATGACCCAATCACAAAGACGCAGAATCCCCGATGCTGCGGTTGCCCGTCTACCCGTATATCTGCAAATTCTGAATAATTTGCACGCGACGAATGTTGCTCGGTTCTCAAGTGATGAACTCGCCGCACTGGCTGGAGTTAACGCCGCCAAAGTTCGAAAAGATCTTTCGTATCTTGGAAGTTACGGAACTCGCGGCGTGGGTTATGTAGTCACATATTTGATTCATCAAATCAGGCGTGAACTTGGCCTACTGCGAGAATGGAATGTCGTTGTTGTTGGTGCCGGCAATTTAGGTTGTGCGCTCGCAAAATTTGGCGGTTTCGCACCTCGTGGGTTTCCGGTAGTCGGCATTGTTGACAACGACCCAAAAAAGATTGGTCAGTCAACCGGTGCACTGAAAGTTTCGGATGTGCGCAACTTGCAAAAACTTGTCAGAGATTTAGAAGTGACGATCGGTGCGATTACAACTTCAACTTCTGCCGCACAGTCAGCGGCTGATGCGTTAATTGAAGCCGGTATTGCTTCGATCCTGAACTTTGCGCCGATCGTTTTGGCGATCCCGAGCAGTGTTTCGGTGCGCAATGTTGATCTGGGTGTCGAACTACAAATCTTGAGTTATTACGAGCAAATGCGCATTGAGCAGACTGATTCAAAGAATCAGCAAAAGTCGAATGCGGTTCCTGTTTAAACATCCTGACTAATGCACAACGAGCAACGCGCGTAGCCTGAGAGCGTGCGTCAGTTATTCAATTTGCGATTGTGGGCCGCTTTTGGGTTGCTGATAGTCGCCGGAATTTTTGTGGTGTTTTTATCCTGCAACGACTGCTTTGGTCGAAGTGACGACACTGGTTCAATTGCCAAAGATGTTGAAAAAAATATCGAGATGGTCGCGGTAGCAACCACTTTTAGACAAAGTGAAGGTTGGCGAATAGAGAATGGCGTAACTGTCGGTGAAGCATCTGTCTCGCTTGATGATGGGCGGGAAGTATTCATCGCCGCTGACACGCCCGCAGAAAATAATTGCACGGATATCGGCACGGACTCAAGTTGCGTATTTTTAGCCAACATGTTCGGTGACTCGGTGATGTGGTTTGCACTTACTGACACGAACGGTGAAAAACCGACACGCGTACTTGAGTTGCCGAGCCTTGTCGACATGCTCGACTCAGGCAGCCGAGGGGTTTTGGCAAATGGCTGGATTGTGCGTTTGGCAAATGGTGTTAAGAAAACTTGTGGCGAAAGCACCGGTACTCTGCGCGAATTTATCAACGACTACTCCCCGAACAAAAGCGTGACCAAGTTGAATTTGATCAACGACCAAGTCGATGAAGTCGTGTGTTCGGGCTAGCTATTAGCTGTTAAGCGTTAGGAAACAGGCGCACGATGTTGGCTGCTGCTTTGTAGGCGGCTTCGGCTGGGCCGACCTCGTCTGGTCGCAACAAATTGGCCATAATTCGCAATACCCACTCCATCAAAGTTCGGCTGTGAATACCCACTCGCGAAAGTTCGCGCATCAATATTGGTTTGCCAATTATTCGCGCAAAAAGTCGCGCCACTTTGAAGTACTGACCGTATTCGTCTTCAATTAGTTGCTCGTAACGCGTCAACGCAATTGCGTCGCCTGAGATCAACGCATCATGGATAACTTCGGCTGCCATGTGCGCAGTCTCGTAGGCGTAGTCGATGCCCTCGCCATTAAATGGGTTGACGCTGCCGGCAGCGTCGCCAATCACGATGTGGGTTGGTCCAACTTTCGGCCCGACTGATCCGCCCATCGGAATCTTTCCGCTGGTGGCTTTGCATTCAGGCTTTGTCGGATCAATTTCCCATTTGTCGGCGACCATGTGTGCATATGAGTCGAGCAGGTGAGATGTGTTGACATCTTTGAAGTTCTTGAATGTCGACAGCAATCCGACGCCGATATTGATAGTTCCGTCGCCGACTGGAAATATCCATCCGTATCCCGGCATCGAGTTGCCGTTGCGGTCTTTTACGTCCAGCGCCGATTCGATCCACGGTTCTTGGTGTCTTGGACTCTGCCAATATGTGCGAATTGCAGTGCCGTAGGGCCAAGCTCTCTCGCGCGAGGTGCCCATGCTTCGCCCGAAGCGAGAGTTCGCACCATCGGCGATGATCACATAGTCGGCGTGAAGTGCAACGGTCGTGTTGTCTTTTTTGTTGGTGATCATTGCGCCGCGAACGCAACCCTTTTCCATGATCGGCGCCGCGGCTTCGTGTTCTTCAAGAAGTTTTGCTCCGACATTTTGCGCGTTGCGAGCGACCATCATGTCAAGTTCACGGCGACGCACCACATAGCCATAGCGCGGGTAAATCGGATG
>CAMDEC010000002.1 GCA_945893395.1 Bifidobacterium breve | reverse complement strand
AATCGTCGAAGTTGCATCTTGGGCGCCGTCAGCGGGCAAGACGCAAGGATGGCATTTGTTGGTTCTTCAGGGTTCGCAGACTGAAAAGTTTTGGGATGTCACTTTGCCAAAGCAAAAGCGCTCAAGTTTTCGTTGGCAGAAACTGCTCGATGCGCCGGTAATCGCGCTCGTCTTTGCAGACCCGCAAGCGTACTTAGATCGTTACAGCGAGCCGGACAAGTCGGCAACGAACCTAGGCAGCGAGACCTCATCTTGGCCGACGCCATATTGGACGGTAGACGCATCTTTTGCAACCATGCAGTTGTTGCTTGCGGCGCACGACATTGGTTTAGGGGCACTGTTTTTCGGAGTGTTTAATGGCGAAGATCAATTGCGAGAACATTTTAAAGTTCCCCAACAAATGCAATTGATCGGTGCTGTAGCGCTTGGATGGCCAATCGCCGAAAAACAAGGTGACAAGGGTGCGAGTGCCAAGCGGGTTCGGCGCAAGCCCGATCAAATAATTCATAACCAAGGATTCAGACAATAAGAGCGAGCGCCTTTTCGAGTTCTTCAACGGTGGCAGCAGGTGCACTGCATGCATAATTTTGACAGACATAGGCAAATCCTGGACGACGATCCCGCCATATCGGTGAATCAAACGGCTCGCCGAAAATCACTACGGCAGTTGGCAACCATTTGTTTTTGAGGTGATCGATCAGATCTGGGCGATGACCCGTCACGGCTATTTCGGTCATGCCTTTGTGGTGCAGATGAACCGCGATCAGCAGGTTGCCAAATGCACTGGGCGCTCCCGCCGCAATTTTCGTGAACAATTGCAATATTGCGAGTGCGGCTTGGGTGAACTTTGCATTCCCCGAGATCGCACCAAGTCGCATCAATGCATTGGCCGCTGTTGAGTTTGCCGACGGGGTGGCATTATCGAGCAAATCTTTTTGACGAACGATCAGTTGTTCGGCGTCCTGGGCAACGGTGAATAAACCACCATATTCGGCATCCCAATGGTGGGTGATCAAATCATCGGCAACCTGCTCGGCTCGAGCAAACCAAATTGCTTTGCCGGTTGCTTCTCCAAGACGAGTAAATGCATCAATCAAGTGTGCAAGATCGGCAGCCAGCGCACGGTGCCGTGCTTTTGGCTGACCAGACTGTTGCCAACTTCTAAACCATCTAAACGAATCTGTATCAGGGTCTTGCACTCTGAGTTCGCGAAGCAAGAACTCACCATTTTGTTCGGCGATCGTCAACCAGTCAGCTCGATTAAAAAGAGTCGCCGCTTCAACGAGCGATGCGGTCATCATCGCATTCCACTCAGTCAGAACTTTGTCGTCCAAGAGTGGTCGATTACGTAGAGCACGGGTGGCGAGGATTGTCGAGCGAATTTTTTCGACGACTGCTGATCGCTTGAAGTCGCCACGATGGTTCAATCTCGTCGGAATATTTTTGCCTTCAAAGTTTCCTGCGTCTGTGATCTCGTAATAGTCGATGGCAATCTTTGCCTCTTCGGGGGGCAAGATTTCGCGTAGTTGGCTGGGGGTGAAGACATAAAAGTGGCCCTCGTGCGAATTGCCATTTTCATCCAGCGAGTCGGCATCTTCAGCGCTAAAGAAGCCGCCACTTGAATGTCGTAAATCACGGGTGAGATACTCGACGATTTCTTCACAGATTTGTTTGTAGGCCTCACTATTAAAGACAATTGCAGCGTGGGTGTATACGCGCAGCAACAGCGCTTGGTCATAGAGCATCTTTTCAAAGTGGGGCACCAGCCATTTTGCGTCCACGCTGTATCGCGAAAATCCGCCACCAATATGGTCGTACATTCCACCCGACGCCATCGCGTCCAAACTCGTGGTGACTATGGTCTTGATGCTTTCGTCGGGCTTATCCAGATATTGGCGGATCAGTAAGTCAAGATTCATCGTGCTCGGAAACTTCGGCGCCGAGCCGAACCCGCCCCATTGAGAATCGTATGCGTTGGCGAATTGTTCGCAGGCGTCAGCGATCAGGTCGAAACTAGGCAACGAATCATCAGGTTTGATCGCCGCAGTTCTGCCGAGCGACTCAATCAGCGCATGGATATTGTTTTCGATATCTGCACGACGATTGTGCCAAGCGTCGTCGATTGCCGTCATCAGTTTCAAAAGAGATGGTTTAGGAAAGTAAGTGCCACCGAAGAATGGCTGACCGTCTGGGCTCATAAAAACCGTCATCGGCCATCCGCCGCGTCCTGACATTGCCTGAACTGCATCCATATATAAGGCGTCAATATCGGGTCGTTCTTCACGATCAACTTTGACATTCACGAAGAGTCTGTTCATCATTTGTGCAGTTTCGAGGTCTTCGAAACATTCGTGAGCCATGACATGGCACCAGTGGCAAGCCGAGTAGCCGACTGAGAGCAGAATCGGTACGTTTCGAGATTTGGCTTCGGCAAAAGCCTGTGTACCCCAACTAAACCACTCGACCGGGTTGTCCTGATGTTGACGTAGGTATGGGCTCGTCTCTAGCGCAAGGCGGTTTGGCATCTTGGATCGTTGTTCTGCGTCAAGTTTTGGATACGACTACAACAACGACAGTTTTACCGAATTTTTGGTAGGGAGCCTTTGCCTCGGCCAAAATCCGAAGTTTGCACGACCCACTTTCTGTCGTGATCAAAACTTTTTTGACAATTCTGCATGGACCTGAAATTACTCGAGCACTTACAGCGCCTTTCGAGGCGCTCGCCACTAATTCGCTGATCGCGATATTCATACCAACTTCTAGGGTTGACATTGCAGTCCAGATCGCCGAAATCTTCGGTGTCGTAGCCGAAAAACGTATTTGCGGTATTCCGCCGACCGAGATCAATGTGCCAAATCGCAAAAATGCGTCGATGTCTCGTCGAAGAGGCGTATAGATGTTTCTTTGCGCTTGGGAAATGGCGACACAATCAATCGGAATCGTCAAAGTTGCCTCGCCCGGGGAAAGACATCGGTACCACTGCAATCTTTCGCTTTCAGGTAGCTGAACGGTGCCACCAACTGATTCTTGACCAACTTGGCCGAGCGACGAGACGGTTGGGAAAACAAGGGTGTCGGGGAAGAATCCGAGACTTTTGAAGATTGCATAAGTGTCGATCAGTCCGACGCCGAATATTTCGTCGCGTCCGGGGATGCCCAGGTCTTTCGCCGTGGCAATAATTACTTCTCGAACTTGTTGGGCCGTAAAATTTGGTCGTGCACTGAATATCAGTGCGGCAACTCCGCTGGCGAATGCGGCAGCCATAGAAGTGCCGCTCATGTTTATGTAGGGCTCGCTGGCACCCGCACATTTGCGGGATATATCCACGCTCGCATCGTTGCGAATCGTCGAACAGATGTTGATGCCTGGCGCAGAGATGTCGATGTAGGTTCCGCGCTGGGCGAATGATGGTGAGTTCATTGTTTCGTCTACTGCCGTCACGGCAAGAGTCAAATCGTTGCCGGCGGGGTAGGTGACGCCGGCTTTTGGGCCTGCATTTCCTGCTGCGGCGACGACAAGGATTCCTTTGCTGGCCGCATACTCAAGAGCAGATTGCAAACCATTGGTTTGGATTTTGCCACCAAGTGAAAGATTGATTACCTTGACCCCCTGATCAGATGCATATCTGATCGCCAGAGCGAGATCGCTTTCAGACCCGTCACCACGCGAGTCAAGAATCCGAATCGGCAGAATCTGGGCGTTGGGGGCAACTCCGGCGATACCAATGTCGTTGTTGTATTGAGCGGCGATTATTCCGGCAACGTGGGTTCCGTGACCGATTATGTCGACATCGTTGGCGCCGTCAGTCACTCGACCCCTGATAATTGTTCGTCCGGGCAAAAGATTTTGAATCAAGTCCGAATTCGGTCCAGAACCAGAATCGATGACCGCCACGATCACGCCAGATCCCGTTGAGTGTGGCCAGACCTCGATGATGTTCGCAGCTCGTAGACCCCACTGGTCGTCAAATGCCAAATCTCTGCCTTGTTTCTTTGTCGGCGTATTGACTGGCGCGATCGCAGAAAAATTTTCGACTTGGGGACTGACTGATGACGCTCTGAGCGTTGGCACAACTATCAAAGAGTTGCCGAGAACTGCAATGCCAATGATCCGAACTAGACGTCGAACAATAATTCTGTTTTGTGAATCTTTCAACAACTAAGCACCTGTGGAATGAAAGCCACCATCAACATGAATTATTTCTCCGGTTGTAGCCGGAAACCAATCGCTGAGCATTGCCACCGTGCTCCGTGCCACCGGAGATGAGTCGTTGACATTCCAGCCCAAGGGAGCGCGATCACTCCAAATATCTTCGAACGCCCCAAATGATGGGATCGACTTTGCCGCCATGGTGCGAATCGGTCCAGCGGCAATCAAGTTGCATCGAATATTTTTTGATCCAAGCGCCTTGGCTAAATATCGGTTGGTGCTTTCAAGGGCCGACTTGGCAACACCCATCCAGTTGTAGGCAGGCCATGCCACCGTGTTGTCAAAATCCAAACCAACGATTGAGCCGCCAGATGTCATCAAAGGAACAAAAGCATCTGCCAATGTCTTGAGTGAATAAGCCGAAATCTGCATCGCAATGGAAACATCCTGCCAAGATGCAGCCATAAAGTCGTCGCCCAGACATGCCGCGGGTGCAAAGCCAATCGAGTGCAGCACGCCATCGACACGATCGACAATTTTCTGCACCTCATTTCGTGCGCTTGTCGTGTGCTCGTCGACTGTCACGTCAAACTCAACTACTTGAACTGGCATCGACAATTTTTTGGCGGTTCGTTGCGTGATTGAAAGTCCGCGACCGGCGCCCGTCAGCACAATTTTAGCGCCCTCTTTTTGGGCCAATTGGGCAACTCCGAAAGCTAACGAAGCCTCGGTCAGCACGCCGGTAATGACTATATTTTTTCCACTCAGAATTCCCACGCGATTAACGGTAGTTGGTCTAAGCAGGTATTGTTGCCAATTATGCGTATCGGCCTTCTGGGTGGAACTGGTCCAGCGGGCAGTGCTCTGGGACTGCGCTTGGCGTCAATTGGCTATGAAATTGTCTTAGGGTCGCGCGATGCGAGGCGCGCACAGTCAGTTTGTGACGAATTAGTTAAAAAGTGGCCCGAATATAAATTGAATCTCACTGGCGGCGACAATAACCGCGCGGCAAAGTGCGATTTGGTCGTCATCGCGACGCCGTGGGATTCGGCGGCGACAGTTGTCAACGCATACATTAAAGACCTGGCCGGCAAGATAGTCGTCACCATGGCCAACGCACTTGTGCGGGTGGGCAAAGAATTTCAGCCGCTGGTGCCGCCGCGCGGAAGCATCGCGGCGCATGTTCAAGCAGAGATACCTTTATCGCGTGTTGTCGCGGCGTTTCAACATTTACCGGCAACTGAACTTGGTCGACTTGGTCATGAGGTTGACAGCGACGTGCTCATTTGTTCTGATGACCCGACTGCGACCGCAACAATTTGCGAAATAGTTGCCCAAATTCCTGGATGTCGACCACTTAATGCCGGCACCCTTTCGAATGCGTTGGCGATTGAAGCGTTCACTGCGGTTTTGTTGCAACTCAACGTTCGCTACAAGACAAGAGTTGCCCCACGTCTGACCGGCATTCCTGATCGTGGTGATGCAATGTGACGATGAAGTTGTATGACACGGCAAAAAAGCGTGTCGTGGATTTTCGGTCGGACAAACAAGTTTTGATGTACACATGTGGCATCACGCCATACGATGCAACTCACGTTGGACATGCATTCACTTTTATAACTTACGACGTCGTTCAACGTCGACTAATTGATTTGGGTCACACCGTCAAATGTGTTCGTAATGTGACCGACATCGATGACCCACTTTTTGCCAAGGCACGCGAGTTGGGTGTCCACTATTTGGATCTGGCAGCGGGCGAAGAGGCGAGGTTCAATGCCGATATGCAGGCGCTGAACGCGCTCGATGTCTACAGCGCACCGCGTGCTTCTTCGGCGATTGCAGACATCAGGGGTTTTATCGGGATGGTCTTGGATCGGGGATTTGCCTATCAGGCCGGTGAGAGCGTTTATTTTGACGTGACCAGGTTCGATTCGTTTGGCGGTGTTTCGAATTACGACACGAAAACGATGATGAGCTTGGCCGCAGAACGCGGTGGACATGTCGAAGATCCACACAAACGAAATCCATTGGACTTTGTTTTGTGGCAGCCATCAGCGACAGACGAACCGAGTTGGGAAACGATGTGGGGGCCGGGACGCCCTGGATGGCATATCGAGTGTTCAGCCCTGGCATTGCGCGAACTTGGGTCGACGATTGACTTGCATGGAGGCGGCAGTGATTTGATTTTTCCGCATCACGAGTGTGAGCGCGCGCAATCTGAGGCGGCAACGGGCGAATTATTTGTCAAACACTGGATGCACGTGGCGATGGTGTTCATGAACGGCAGCAAGATGTCAAAGAGCCTCGGCAATCTTGAATTTGTTGACCGCTTGCGCAAGCAACATGATCCGCGGGCGATTCGTCTGGCGTTGATCGCCAATCACTATCGAACTGAATGGGAGTGGAACGCTGCTTTAATGTCGAGTGCGCAACAGCGCTTGGCCCTTTGGTCAGGTGCGAATTCTGGGGACGGTAACGCCGGGCTTGAAGACGTGCGAAGCGCGCTTGATGACGACTTGAATACGCCAGCGGCGATAGATGAAATAGATCGCGCAGCGAGGTCGGGCCACAGCGTCAAGATCGCCGCGGGTCTGCTAGGCGTTGACTTGCGACCATGAGATTCATTCGACGCCGACAAAAAGTGGGCTATGACCCGACGAAGTATGTCGGGGCGACAAAATTTCAAACTCGTTTCCGTCCGTTCTGCAGATTTTTTGCCAAGCGACTGTGGAGGTTCTCGCTTGAAGGCTTCGATCAGATTCCGCAGACTGGCCCAGCCATTCTTTGTGCAAACCACATCAGTTTCTTGGATTCAGTTTTCATGCTCACATATTCTCCGCGCAATATGTCGGTAGTCGGCAAGAGCGAGTACATGGATTCGTTCAAGACCCGTTGGTTGTTTACCAAGATTGGGATGATCCCGCTGGATCGCACAGGTGGCGAGAGTGCAAGTTCGGCGATGCTCGCAGTTGAGGGAGTTCTTGCTCGTGGCGAATTGTTCGGGATATTTCCCGAGGGCACACGAAGTAGAAGCGGGAAGCTATATAAAGGTCGCACCGGTGCAGCCCGATTGGCGCTGAAGTTTGGTTGTCCCGTATTTCCGGTTGGCATAACCGGCACGAGCGAAATCATGGCTCCCGACACGGTGATGCCAAAGTTCGGCAAGAAATGCAAAATTCAAATCGGCGCCCCGATTGACACCCAGAAATATTTGTCGCGCGCTGATGAGCCTGAGGTTTTGCGCGAACTGACAGACGAGATCATGGTGCGAATTCAGGCACTTACTGGTCAAGAGTATGTCTACGACTACGCGCCAAAGGGCTCGAACCCCAATCGAACCCACATCTAAAACTGTCGCAATCTAGACTGTTGACGTGACAACTGGTGGCTCAACGATTTTGGTACGCCTGCCTGATGACTCAACAAGAGAGTTATCCGCAGGGTCGACGGGCATAGAACTGGCACAGGCGATTGGCAAAAGACTCGCGCAGGCTGCTGTGGCCACCGTGATCGATGGTGTCGAGTCGGATCTGGGTGTCGCGCTCGTGGACGGAGCGAAAGTTTCAATCATCACTTCAGATTCGGATGCCGGTCGCCACGTGCTGCGTCATTCGACTGCCCATGTGTTGGCCCAGGCAGTTGTCCAACTTTTTGAAGGAGCGAAGTTTTCAATCGGTCCAGCCATCGAAGATGGTTTTTACTACGACTTTGATTTGCCAAACAACAAAACTTTCAGCGACCAAGATTTGGTGGCGATACAGGAACGAATGCAGAAAATCGTCGAAGCCGATCAGCCATTCGTGCGCGCTGAAATGACGACCAAAGAAGCGCTGAAAATATTCAAAGATCAGCCTTATAAGTGCGAGATCATCGAGCGAGTGACGAAAGGCAAAGGTGATTCAAGTGATGCCCTTGAAGCAGGCAGCGCCGACGCGGTGAGCGTCTATCGCAACAGTGAGAGTTTTGTCGATCTTTGTCGGGGGCCCCATGTTCCGTCTACTGGGCGACTGGGACATTTCGCATTGATGAAAGTCGCCGGCGCCTATTGGCGAGGCAACGAAAAGGGTCCGATGTTGCAACGCATCTATGGCACCGCGTGGGAGTCAAAGTCGGCTTTGGCCGAGCATCTGCATCGACTTGAAGAAGCAGAGAAGCGTGACCACCGTCGACTCGCGGTTGAAATGGATCTTCTTTCGTTTCCCCAAGAACTCGGTGGCGGTCTCGCAGTTTGGCATCCGAAGGGCGGCATCATTCGCAAATTGATGGAGGACTACAGCCGAGAACGTCACCAAAACGGTGGTTATAAGTTCGTCTTCACGCCTCACTTGGCGAACGCACATCTGTTCGAAACTTCAGGGCACTTGCAGTTTTACAAAGATGGCATGTATCCGCCAATGGAGATGGACAACGGCACTTATTATCCGAAGCCGATGAACTGCCCGATGCACTGCCTGATTTATCGCGATCGTCAGAGAAGTTATCGCGAGTTGCCCTTGCGACTGTTCGAACTTGGCACCGTCTACCGTTACGAACGCGCCGGCACTCTGCACGGATTGTTGCGCATTCGAGGTTTCACACAAGACGACAGCCATATCTTCTGCACCGAGGAGCAAATGGCGGACGAAATTGCATCGTTGCTTGATTTCGTATTGAGTGTCTTGCGTCGTTTCGGTTTCAGCGAATTTGACTTCAAGTTGAGCACGCGCAACGCAGAAAAGTCGGTGGGTTCTGATGAGATTTGGCAACGCTCGACCGATGCGCTGCAAGAAGCTTTGAATCGCCATGGCTTGCAGTACACGGTCGCCCCTGAAGCCGCTGCGTTTTATGGGCCAAAAATCGACATTGATGTTCGCGATGCAATCGGTCGCAAGTGGCAGTTGAGCACGATTCAGTGCGACTTCAATCTGCCCGAACGATTCGGGCTCGAATACATCGCCACCGATAACGCGCGCAAACAACCGATCATGTTGCACCGCGCCCTGTTTGGTTCGATTGAACGATTCTTTGGTGTTCTGCTCGAGCATTACGGTGGCGCGTTTCCGACTTGGTTGGCACCCGTTCAAGTTCGCGTGCTGGCGGTCGCATCGGCGCACGATGAGTATGCGACCAAAGTTGTTGAGCGGTTGGTCGAAGGTGGTTATCGCGTGGATCAACTTGTTGCCGATGAACAACTGGGCAAACGAATTCGTGCATCGAAGTTAGAGCGCATTCCGTATATCTTGGTTGTCGGCGATGACGACGTCTCGAATTCAACTGTCGGCGTCAATCCGCGGGGTGGCGACGTTCGACGCGATGTGCCGTTAACTGATTTCATGAACCAATTATCCATTGATGTTGGACAGGCAAAAAGTGTTTCTTGAACATCTGACGAGCAAGTCGTGCTAGAGAGACTGTGGAACGGTTGGCGAGCCGACTATGTCGTGCATGGACAAGGTGCGCAGCAGCAGTCAGGTCAGTCTATTTTTACGCAGATCTTGAAAAGCGACCTGACCGACGAGCAGAGTTACATCGTTCATCGCGGCGACAAAGTGTTTGCGTTAATGAACGCATTTCCATATACGTCGGGGCATCTTTTGGTTCTGCCGTATCGGGAAGTTGCCGAACTCGAAGATTTAACCGAAGTTGAGACTGGCGAATTGTGGTCGACGGTGACAACGGCGGTCAAAGTTTTGAAGTCTATTTATGAACCTGAAGCGATGAATGTCGGTATAAATCTTGGTGCCGCTGCTGGTGGCAGTATCGCTCAGCACCTGCATGTGCACGTGGTCGGTCGATGGGGTGGTGACACCAATTTTATGGTGACCACTGCCAACACAAAAATTTTGCCCGAGGCTCTAGATGTGAGCGCCGATCGAATTCGAAAAGCTTGGAAACTACAAAAGTGAAAAGATTGAGCAATGTCTAATTCACCCGATGAAATTCGAGATGAATTGCCAGACGACTTGAACGTCACTGCATTCGTTGGTCCTTATAAATTTCCTGATAACAGCCGCAGGAGAATTCCGGGAATAATTTATCTGGTGATTGCGATGCTTTTGGCGCTGCTGTGGTTTTCGCAACGCGACAATGAAACATCTATGGTCAGCGACGGTTTTTTGGGTAGCGCGATTTTTTTGGGTTTAGTTGGTCTGTTTTCGCTTTCGGCGTCTTGGCGAATGACAGTCGACGAAAAACTGGCGCTGGTATATGCGACGCGAGCAGTCGGCTTTGCTGTAGGTCACGCATCTGCGCAACAAGTGTGGCGCGGATTTCGCAGTCGTCCAACATGGCGTGTAATGATTTACAGCGCTCAAGACCCGCCGCTTCAGCGCGGGTTGGTTTTGATCGACGCGATTGACGCTCGTGTAATTGAGTGTTTAGTCGAATCAAATCCTGAGAGTTAGGCTGGAGCAATGTTCGATGGCAAATTTCGCCACCAAGTAGAGCGAGCTGTTCGTCCCGTTGGTGAGCAACTTCGCAAAACAAAAATTTCGCCTGACCATTTGACGCTGATTGGTTTGATTGTCGCCTGCGGTGCGGCGGTGGCGATTGGTATGGGGGCATTGCGCCTGGGCTTGTTGTTGGTTGTGCTCGCGGCATTGCCCGATTTGTTGGATGGAGCCTTGGCCAAGGCTTCAAACCAAAGCAGTCAGCGCGGAGCTTTCTTTGACTCGACGGTTGATCGAGTTACCGATGCCGTATTGCTTGGTGGTGTTGCTTGGTTCTTGGCATACCAGCGAGGTCCTTACGCCTCCGTTTTGGTTTTCGCCGTAATGGCGGTTTCGTCCTTGATTTCTTATCAGCGCGCCAAGGCCGAGTCGTTGGGTCTGAGTGCCAAGGGTGGGTTAATGGAGCGAGCGGAGAGAATCATTCTGTTGTGTGTCGGTCTGTTGTTCGACGCACTTCTATTTTGGGCGATGGTTCTTATGCTCGTTCTCGTGACGATTACGGCGGTGCAAAGGTTCTTCAAAGTTTGGAACCAAGCAGCCGTCGCACCTGCAACCGCGGATCGGGTCGCTTTGCGTCAGTCACGCCGTGCGTCGCGCCGTGCCAAGCGCGATGATCGACGATTGCGCGTAACTCGTCGCCGTCGAGTGCAGTGATTTTTGGCTATCGATTAATTTTGAGGCTTGCGCGCATCGCGCCATCGTTTATATTTTTGGCGATCAATGCGGTTGTCGTGCCAATTGTTTGTTTCGGTATGCGCAGCCAGCGAGAGATCGTGGGCAGAAATTTAAGTCGGGTCGACCCAACTTTGAGTGGTCGCAGACTTAGGCGAGCAGTGCGCAAGGCCTACGAAAGTTACGCGCGCTATTATCTTGAAACCTTTCGATTACCTTCGCTCAACAAGAATCAAATTGATGCAGGCATAAGTGTCGTCGGCTTTGAACACATTCAAAATGGTCTGAAACTCGGCAAAGGTGTGATTTTGGCGTTGCCACACCTGGGTGGCTGGGAGTGGTCTGGTCGTTGGTTGATCCACCAAGGGCACGAATTGCATGCCGTAGTTGAAAAACTTGAATCTGAAGAAATGTTTAAGATGTTTCTTGAATTGCGTAAAAGCTACGGCGTTTCCGTTATTCCGTTGGACGAGCATTCTGGTGTTGCGGTTCAAGAGGCATTGGCAAAAAATCAGGTCGTGGCCCTGCTCTGCGACCGAGATCTACAGGGCAACGGTGTCGAAGTCGAATTTTTTGGCGAACGTACGACCGTGCCGGGAGGTCCAGCTTTTTTTGCATTACGCACTGGTGCAGCGTTGTTGCCGCTCGGCACCTATTTTGCACGGGGCTTTGATCAACACGAAACAATCGTGCGACCCGCGATCAATGTTCAGCGCACAGGATCGTTGCGCGTCGACATGGGCCAAATTTCTCAATCATTAATCCAAGAGATTGAATACTTGATTCGTCGGGCGCCAGATCAATGGCACCTGTTTCAGCCGAATTGGCCGAGCGACAAATTAGATCGAATAAATAACTAGTTGAACGCGTCAAACAGCTGACTAATTGCCTGTGCTTGACCGCCCGAGGTTGACGACATCACGGCAATCGGCAGAACACCCAATTGTGACCAATTGTAAAGTCCATCGCGAACACTGTCGGCGTCACCTGAAAGAGTGCAGTCATCTAGCCACTGGTTGTCCATCGCAGAGATAATTTCGGCGTTGCGAGTTTCTTTTGCCGACCCGGACAAAATTTTTTCGAATGCATCGATCTGCTGGTCGTAGCCACACGACCGCCAGTAGTTGCGATAGTTGGGCAGAGTGACATAGCCGACCAAAGTTTTGCGATGAATCGCACGAGCAGCTTCAATGTCGTCACTAATTACAGTGGGGACCATGTTGGCAAAAAACATCTCGTTGCGCCGGGATTCGGGAATCGACGCAAGTTGTGTGGCGATACTTTTGCGGGATGCATTCGCCCAAATTGCACCACTGGATATTTCGCTGGCCATCATCAGCATCTTCTGGCGCAGCGCAGCCAAATAGATCGGCGGGAGATCACCCGAGAATCGCTCTTGGCTTTTCATCGTCTCGAGATAATTCTTGATGTCGGCTAAAGGTGTAGCAGTGGTCGCCCCAAGACGATTGATCACTGCTCCGTGGCTCACACCCAAACCGAGCCCGAATCGACCGTTCGAAATTTCGTGGATGTGGGCCGCCGTGTTTGCCATTTCAATCGCATGGCTGTAATAAATCGGCTGGATTGAGGTCCAGAATTTGATCGAATTCGTGGTGTGAGCCAAAGAAACGCAAAAGCCGATTGTGGCGCCAAGACTCGGACACGCAATACCGGCAAAATTGAGTTCTTCTGCGCGACGTGCGAGGTCGAGCATCGCGTGTCTTCGCTTTGCCGTTGCGACCATGGATACTGCTGGTCGAAAGCTTTCGGGCGCCGTCACGCAATCAAACTAGTCGCAATGGTCGTACCGTGTAGGCGGTGAACGGGGTATCCGACAGTCCAAAAGTTTCGACTAGTTCGGAATTCGGCCCTAGATATGTGCGCAAAAAAATGCTGCGTATCGGTTTGATTTCTCCTTACAGTTTGACGATTCCCGGGGGAGTTCAGGCCCAGGTTCTCGGCTTGGCGCGTGAGTTGCGCAAAATGGGGCACGAAGCGCGCGTACTTGGACCTTGCGACGGTCCGCCACCAGAACCATTCGTGACGCCACTAGGCAACAGTCTGCCGACGGCTGCGAACGGTTCGATCGTGCCACTTGCGCCAGATCCATCTGCCGCGTTGCGCACAATTCGTGCGATCAATGACGAAGCATTCGATGTTTTGCATTTGCATGAACCGATCGCGCCTGGCCCGACAGTGACGGCACTTTTGTTGCGATTGGCACCGATGGTCGGCACTTTTCACGCGGCTGGCGACATCGCTTGGTACGGCAGGCTTAGCAAAGGAGTGAATTGGATCGCCGATTTTTTGGATGCTCGGATCGCCGTGTCGCCACAGGCCCACGAACTTGCGCATCGATACTTGGGTGGCGAATATGAAATCTTATTTAACGGTATTGAGAGTGATTTGTATTTGAGTTCTGAAATTGTTCGAGGCGAAAGCAAGTCTGTTTTCTTTTGCGGTCGTTACGAGCCGCGTAAAGGTTTGGCGACTTTGCTCGAAGCATTTGAAAAACTCGCCGACGACATCGAACTTTGGGTAGCATCTGACGGCGAAGGCATCGGTGAACTGAAAGCAAAATATGCCGACGACAAGCGCATCTCGTGGCTGGGGCGCATAACCGATGCTGAGAAGATAGATCGTCTGGCAAAGTGTTCGGTGTTTTGCGCGCCATCGCTGCATAGCGAGTCATTTGGCATCGTTGTGCTTGAAGCGATGGCTAGTGGAGCGCCGGTCGTGGCGAGCTCGCTCGAAGGTTATAGAAATGTTGCGACACATGATGTCAACGGTTGGCTGGTTGAGCCAGGCGATGTGGCAGGCCTCGCCGAAGGTTTGGCAAAAATTATTGATGACAAGAAATTGGCAGAGAGACTTCGACGGAGTGGTTTAGAGCGTGCGAAAGAATTATCTATGCGACGACTCGCCGAAATTTATGTCGAGATCTATCACAAGGTGTTGGAGCGTGAGAGTTTTGATCCGGATCATCACCCAAAAAGTCGTGTTGTGCGAATGTTCGCTGACCGAGTGCTACGTCGACCTGAATACTCGTAGCATCGCACTAGAATAAATCCACACCCCAAAAGAAAGCAAGAGGTGATATGTCGTTGTCGATTTGGCTCGTCGTAATAATTGTCGTGCTCGCTTCGTTCGTCGCGCTTTCGTACAACTCGTTGGTGCGCAAGCGCAATCAAGTAGAGAATGCGTGGTCGCAGATTGACGTGCAGTTGAAGCGTCGAATCGAGTTGATCCCGAATCTTGTCGAGACGGTCAAGGGTTATGCAGACTTTGAGCAGAAAACTTTGCAACAGGTGATCGCAGCGAGAAATTCTGCGATGTCAGCATCAAGTTCTGTTGCCAGCCAGGCAGGAGCAGATAACGCCTTGTCTGGTGCGTTGCGACAATTATTCGCGTTGTCTGAGTCTTACCCAGACCTGAAAGCCAACGCCAGTTTTTTGAGTCTGCAAGAAGAACTAAGCAACACTGAAAGCCGCATCGCCTATGCGCGCCAGTTCTACAACGACGCCGTTTTGTCATATAACAACGCGGTGCACTCGTTTCCGAGCGTGATCTTTGCGTCGTTGTTCAAATTCGAAGAGAGCGAATTTTTTGAAGCGACTGACACCGAAAAAATCGCGCCGAAGGTGCAGTTTTAAAACCACCGGTCATTTATGCACGATTTAATCTCCGCCAATAAGCGACGCTCGATATTTCTGATTCTCGGCTTCGTGCTGCTTACGGTTGCAGCCGGCGCAGCGGCCGGTCAAGTTTCTGGCAATCCGTTTTTCGGCACTTCGATCGCCCTGATTATTTCTGCGGTGTTGGCGTTCACCTCTTATTGGAAGTCAGACAAAATTGCGTTGCGGGTCAGTCGTGCCAAACCGGCCGACGAACAGACCTACAAGCGGTTGCATAATTTGGTCGAGGGTTTGTGTATCGCTGGTGGTCTACCCAAGCCGGGCTTGTACGTGATCGACGATCCAGCACCGAATGCTTTCGCCACCGGACGAAATCCAAAACATGCGGCTATCGCCGTGACTAGCGGTCTACTTGAAAAACTTGATCGAGTCGAACTCGAGGGAGTCTTGGCGCACGAACTTTCACATATTCGCAACTACGACATCTTGGTTTCGACGATCGCCGTGACGCTCGTTGGCACGATTGCGATTTTGACAGACTTGGCGATTCGAATGATGTGGTGGAACGGCGGCCGAGTCAGTCGCTCGTCTGATCGTCGGAACTCGAGCAATCCGCTTGCGCTGATTGGTTTTGCATTGCTGATAATCGCCCCGATTATCGCCCGCATAATGCAAGCCAGTGTGAGTCGCCGCCGCGAATCATTGGCCGATGTTTCAGCCTGTCAGTTGACGCGGTATCCGCCTGGTTTGATATCCGCTTTAGAAAAACTTCAAGCAGATAGCACCGTGACGCATTCAGCCAGTATGGCTACGGCTCATATGTGGATTGAGCAGCCTTTGTCGGGGGTGAATGACGCAGGCAGGCTAGGTGGATTTCATAAACTGTTTAATACCCATCCACCGCTCTCTGAGCGAATAGCAACCTTAAGGGAGATGTAAAGATGCACGGTTTTCGAAACAAGACGTTTTTGGCCTTGGTCGTTGCGGGCATAGTCGTCGCTGGTTGTAGCGGCTCATCGAGTTCAACCGAGACGACCGAGGCCTCAGTCGTAGACACGAGTGTTGCCGAAACCACGACGACTACGACGACAATTCCGATTGTTCGTGCACCGTTGACCGGGGCACAGGCGCCTGATGAATCCGTGATTGGACGACCGGCGATGGTCGTCAAGATCGATAACCATCCGAAATCGCGACCGCAGTGGGGTTTGAATCAGGCTGACATCGTGTTCGAAGAAAATGTCGAGCAGTTGACTCGTTTTGCCGCAGTGTTTCAATCGCAAGGTAGCGACCCGGTAGGGCCAGTGCGCAGCGGTCGGTTGCAAGACATCGATCTTGTTTCATCTTTGAATGGCCCGTTGTTTGTCTGGAGCGGTGGCAACGCAGGTGTCACCGCGAAGATTCGCAAGTCAACTTTGGTTGACCTGAGTCATTCTGTCGCTAACGAAGCCGGCGGTTTTAGACGCGAATCGAGTCGTGTGGCGCCACACAACTTGGTGGCAGATACGACAAAACTTTGGACACTTGCAAAACCCGACGCCAAACCACCCGTGCCACAGTTTGAATATCGCGACGATGATCAGGCCGTGCCGACAGATGCCAAACCTGCTGGTGCAGTAAAAATTTCAATGGATGGCGTGGATGTGATGTGGGAGTGGAGACCCGAGGTTTTGGCGTTCGTGCGTTCGCAAGATGACAAGCCGCACGTCGACATGCAAGATGTTCGGATTAATGCGTCGAATGTCATCGTGTTGTCGGTGACATACGGCAAGTCCGGTTCGAGTCCGGTTGCCAAGACTCTTGGCAGTGGTGAAGTTTGGGTTTATACGGCAGGTGCTTTGATTCAAGGTTCATGGGATCGCACCGATCCGCTGAAGCCGTTTGTGTTTAAAGACACAAAGGGTGCTGTAATCAAACTCACACCTGGTCGCACATGGGTTGAAGTAATTCGGGCAAAGTCGGCGGCACATATTCCTGCGGGGATTGATGTCACCAGCGTTGCTTATCCGTAACACAACCCGAGTTCGCGCTCGCTACTATTAGAACCAATAGTTGAAGGGTTCACTGATGGCAAAACGCGAAGCTGAAAATCCAAGCAAGTCGGCCACCGGGTCGATGCTTGTCAAGCGTGGTCTTGCAGAAATGCTCAAGGGTGGCGTGATCATGGACGTCGTTAATGCTGAGCAGGCCAAGATCGCCGAAGACGCAGGTGCGTGTGCAGTGATGGCCCTTGAGCGAGTGCCGGCAGACATTCGTCGAGACGGTGGCGTGGCGCGGATGAGCGACCCAGAGATGATCACCGGCATCCAGGCCGTTTGTTCAATACCAGTTATGGCCAAAGCGCGAATTGGACATTTTGTTGAAGCACAAGTTCTTGAATCGCTCGGTGTCGACTTTATTGATGAGAGTGAAGTGTTGACACCAGCAGATGAGGCCCACCACATCGACAAGTTAAAGTTCACCATACCGTTCGTGTGCGGCGCGACAAATCTTGGTGAGGCATTGCGTCGCATCAGCGAAGGCGCGGCTTTGATTCGTTCTAAGGGAGAAGCCGGAACCGGCAACATTGTCGAAGCGGTACGCCATCTTCGTTCGATCATCGGTGACATTCGAAAAATTACACAAGCCGACTCGGCAGAACTTTTTGAATGGGCCAAGCGACTGCAGGCGCCATTGCCATTGGTGCAAGAGATTGCCGAGACGGGATGGTTGCAAGTGCCGTTGTTTTGTGCTGGCGGTATCGCCACACCAAGCGACGCGGCATTGGCAATGCAACTTGGGGCACAGGCAGTTTTCGTCGGCTCAGGCATTTTCAAGAGCGATGATCCGGCGCCGCGAGCCAAGGCGATCGTCGAAGCGACAACGCACTTTCGAGATCCCGAGATCATCGCCAAGGTGAGTCGAAATCTTGGCGGGCCAATGACCGGAATCGGCATGGACAAAATCGAACAACGTTATGCAGAGCGTGGCTGGTGAGCGATTCGAGGCCTCCGGGTTATGCGAGTTTCACAAAATAGTGCAAAAAAAGTTGTCGGAGTTCTAGCGCTTCAGGGTGCATTTGATAGTCACGAGCGAATGCTTAGTGAACTTGATGTTGCGACGCAAGAAGTCAGAACCCCACAAGATTTGTCGGTCGTAGATGCGCTGATCATGCCTGGCGGTGAGTCAACGACGATGTCCCAGTTGCTTGAGTCATCAGAGTTGTATGAGCCAATAAAAAAAATGATTCACGAAGGCATGCCAGTTTTTGGCACGTGTGCAGGGATGATCCTTCTGGCCAAAACGATCTTCGATGGACGCGATGATCAAGTTTCATTCAATGCGATCGATATCGAGGTGCAACGCAATGCCTATGGTCGCCAAGTCGACAGTTTCGAAGCCGAGATTCAAGTCGAACGACTTGATGGTGCGTTTCACGCCGTGTTTATTCGCGCGCCGCGAATCGTCAACTTGTCTCCGGACGTCGAGGTTTTGGCGAAGTTCGGTTCGGACGTAGTTTTGGCCAGACAAAAGAATGTCTTGGTTGCCGCGTTTCACCCGGAACTTTCAGATGATAAGCGCATTCATGAGATGTTTGTAAAGGAGATTTAGCGATGTCGGGTCACTCTAAATGGGCAACCATCAAGCACAAAAAAGCTGCGATTGACAAAGTTCGTGGCAAAACTTTTGCCAAACTTTCTCGATTACTAGAAGTCGCCGCACGAGAAGGCGGAGGAGATGTTTCGATAAATGCCGCACTGCGCACGGTGGTGTCAAAAGCAAAAGCGGCACAAATGACGAACGAAGCGATTGATCGGGCAATTAAGCGGGGCATGGGAGAAACCGACGGCAAAGTTTACGAATCGGTGACTTACGAGGCGTATGCCCCGGGTGGCGTGGCGATGCTGATCGATATTCTCACGGACAATCGCAACAGGACAGCCGCCGACGTGCGAATAATTTTTTCAAAGCAAGGTGGATCGATGGCCGCACCCGGCTCGGTCAGTTGGCAGTTTTCGCGCAAAGGCGTGATTCTCGTCGCAAAGTCAGCCAGCGAAGAAGAGTTGATGACAATCGGTCTCGATCATGGACTAGACGACATCACTGCCGACGAAGAAATGTGGCACATCACCAGCGAACCCAGTCAGGTCTACGAATTGAAAGCGGCTTATGAGGCGGCGAAAATCTCTGTGAGTTCGGCGACGACAACGATGCTCTCGTCGAATACTGTGGCAGTAACCGACCCCGCCGAAGCGAAAGCGATCTTGAAAATTATGCATGAACTCGACGACAATGACGACGTCCAAGATGTCTATGCTAATTTTGATATTTCTGAATCTCTGATGCAGGAAGTTGGTTAACTCATGGAATCTTCGCGACCACTCGAAGTTGGGGATGTTGCTCCTGACTTCACGTTGCCTGGCACATCCAACCAGAACTATTCATTGTCACAATTTCGTGGCCAGACAGTCGTCTTGGTTTTTTATCCGGGCGACGCGACCATGGTGTGCACCAAGCAATTGTGTTCGTATAACCAAGAGCTACAACAGTTCAAAAAAGTAAACGCCCAAATCCTGGCGATATCCGCACAAGACATGGCCAGCCATGAGGATTTCAGCGCCGCGCAAGGGTTCGGGTTTCCGTTACTTTCGGATACTGACAAGACGGTGGCCAATCTCTATTCGGTAGTTGGATTGCTGGGGCTACCACGACGAAGCGTTTTCGTGATCGATGCCAATGGTGTCATTAAATATGCCCATCGGGCCCTTTTGGGTTTGACTTTTCGACCCGTCAGCGAACTTATCGAGGCAGTCGCCACTGCCTAGACAGGCACATACTAAGATGAACATATGTTCGCCCCGCATCCAAGCAGCGTTCTTGGCATTGACCCCGGTTTGACCAGGTGTGGTTACGCAGTGTTGCGAGTGTCTGGAAATACCGAAGTTTCGCTGACTGCTCTAGGGGTGCTGCGTACCAGCTCCGAGAAAGATCTGCCAAATCGTCTGGCCGAGATAGCAACCGAAATTGACGCATTGCTCGACGAGTATCAACCATCCGTGGTCGCGGTTGAGCGAATATTTTTTCAAGCCAATGTGCGCACGGCGATGAGCGTCGGACAAGTCAGCGGTCTTGTGTTGAGTGCCGCAGCCCGTCGTGGTCTCGAAGTCGCGCAATATTCGCCGAATCAAGTCAAACTTGCGATAACCGGGTGGGGTGACGCCGATAAAGCTCAAGTACAAAAGATGGTTAAGCAACGCCTTAAGTTGAATTCAATTCCCAAACCTGCAGATGCCGCCGACGCTGCGGCGATTGCGTTGTGTCATATTGCTTCTAGTCCATTGGCGGCGAAGATCGCCCAGTCCATTGGCGGCAAAAAATGATCGGATCATTGCGCGGGGTGGTGCTCGAGCGCACAAGTGACTCCACCGTTCTGATCGAAGTGAGTGGTCTTGGCTATCTAGTGCATGTCACTCCGCGCGCGCTGGGTGAACTTGAACCAACATCCAAAGCGTTTGTTTATGTGCATCACCATGTTCGTGAAGATGCGCAAACTCTTTATGGTTTTTTGGACCGTGACGAAAGAAGATGCTTTGAGGTTCTCATTGCAACCCACGGGGTTGGGCCAACTATGGCGATGGCGGTCTTGGCTACACATTCACCCCGTGCGCTGGTTGACATCGTCGCCGGTTCTGACATTGCAGCTTTGACGCTCGTCTCGGGTGTCGGCAAAAAAACTGCAGAGCGACTGTTGATCGAATTGAAGAATCGATTGAATCTGAACATTCTCGAATCGTCGAACAATCTGGGTGGTTCGTCAAGTGTTGGTGACGTACGTGACGCACTTGCGGGCTTGGGTTATTCGGCCGAAGAGATTCGTGATGCACTAAGAGAGTTGAGCGTGAGCAATGATCCAGAAGTAATGTTGCGCGAAGCGCTCAATCTGTTGGGGGTACGCCGTGCGTGAAGAATTTACTGACCCTGCGATTACTACAGACCCCACGGATCTCGACGATATTGGTTTGCGTCCTAAGTCGCTCGCTGATTTTGTCGGACAACGCGAATTGAAAGAGCATCTCGGCATAGTTTTAGAAGCCGCACGCAAGCGAGAGCAATCGGCAGATCACATTTTGTTGGCTGGTCCACCCGGCTTGGGCAAAACGACGATGGCCGGCATTGTGGCCAGCGAGATGTCGGCAAAAATTCACATTACGTCAGGTCCCGCCCTCGAACGCGCAGGTGATTTGGCGGCGATTTTGACCAAACTAGACACCAACGATGTGCTGTTCATCGACGAGATTCATCGCCTGTCCAGGCAGGTCGAAGAAATTTTGTATCCGGCGATGGAAGACTTTCAAATTGACATCGTCGTCGGCAAGGGCCCATCGGCGTCTTCGATTCGTTTGACGTTGCCCAGATTCACCCTGATTGGGGCAACCACTCGCACGGGCATGATCACCGGCCCGCTACGAGATCGATTCGGACTCGTTGCCAGACTCGACTTTTATGAAGTGGATGAACTCGAAAAAATCGTTTTGCGGACGGCTCGAATATTGAAAGTGCCAATCGACAAGGGTGGTTCACATGAAATCGCCGGACGTTCACGCGGCACCCCAAGAATTGCCAACCGGTTATTGCGTCGAGTTCGCGATCACGCCGAGGTTCGTGGTGATGGTCAGGTCACGCAAGCCAGCGCACGCCGAGCACTCGAAGTTTTCGGTGTTGACGAATTAGGTTTAGACAAAGTTGACCGAGCGATCTTGTCTGCCCTGTGTCGCCAATTTGCCGGGGGGCCAGTCGGGCTCTCGACGTTGGCCATTTCTGTCAGCGAGCAGACCGAGACGATCGAAGACGTTTACGAGCCGTTTTTGATTCAGCAGGGTTTGTTGGTGCGCACGCCGCGCGGCAGGGTGGCGATGCCATTGGCATGGCAGCATCTCGGGCAAACGCCGCCCGAAACGGCTCCTGAATTATTTTAAGATCAGTGTCTCGTGCGCATCGAAGACTTTGATTACCACTTACCAAGCGAACTAATCGCGCAAACACCCATTGAACCGAGGGATTCAGCGCGACTATTGGTCGATCAAGGTGCAAATGGCACGTTGCATCGGCAAATAAAAAATCTGCACGAATTTTGTCGGCCTGGCGACGTGATCGTCGTCAACGATACAAAAGTGATGCCTGCACGTTTGCGGCTGAGGCGAAAGTCGGGTGGTTCGGCAGAAGTATTGTTGCTCGAGCAAAACAAGACTGCGCCGTGTTTATGGGAGGCGCTGGTTCGACCTGCCAAGCGGCTAAAACTCGGCGAGACACTTTTCGCCAACGACAATTCTGAAATCGTGCGCATTGGCGCGCGCACTGACGCGGGCGACACATTTGAGGTAGAACTCTCAGGTCAAACGCAATCTGAAATTGAAGAATTACTGTTGCGATACGGCGAGATGCCACTGCCCCCATATATAACCGAGCGTCTCGAGCAGCCAGATCGCTACCAAACGGTTTATGCCAATAGACCATCTTCAGCGGCCGCTCCGACGGCAGGTTTGCATTTCACGCCAAAGCTTCTTGATGAGTTAGGACAACTTGGCGTCAAAGTGTTGCGCGTCGAATTGACCGTGGGTTTAGATACTTTCGCACCAGTCACAGCTGCGAACCCGCTAGATCACCCGATGCACAGCGAGCATTACCGAGTGAGTCAAGACACGCTCGACGAGTGCAAGAACGCAAACCGTGTCATTGCTGTCGGCACGACAGCCACTCGCGCTCTCGAGTCGGCGGCAACCAGTGGCTTGTTGACGGGTCGGACAAAGATGTTCATTTCGCGCGGCTATGAATTTAAAGTCGTAGATATGTTGTTGACGAATTTTCACATGCCACGAACCACGCTGTTGATGATGATCGAAGCGTTCGTCGGCCCACGGTGGCGAGAGATCTACGCCACGGCGATCGCCGAGCGTTATCGGATGCTCTCATTTGGTGACGCGATGCTTTTAGATCGTCATCTGTAGGGCACGCCGGATTTGTAACCAAGATCTCGGTACGGTGTAATTAAATGTTTGCCGTTAAATTTCGCGAAATTGCACGCGACCAGTCTGCGCGAGCAGGTGTGGCCACTACTACCCGTGGAGACTACGAGACTCCATGCTTCATGCCGGTCGGCACCAGGGGTGCGATTCGACATTTGAGCGCCGAAGACTATGAACAACTGGGTGCACGAATTGTGTTGGGTAATACATATCACTTGATGTTGCGACCCGGTGCGCAAGTCGTTGCTGACCTAGGGGGACTCGGCGCATTTTCGGGATGGAAGGGTTTGACTCTTACGGATTCTGGTGGGTTTCAAGTTTTTTCGTTGAATCCAGATGTTGACGATGACGGTGTTTCATTTCGCTCGACCTATGACGGTTCGTTGCATCGATTCACGCCGGAGTCGGCAGTCAAGACTCAACAACTAATCGGTGCAGATATTCAGATGGTGTTGGATGTTTGTGCGGCATTGCCTTCGACCGATGATGTAATCAAACTGGCGCTGAGACGAACATCAAGTTGGGCCAAGCGTGCAAAGGCAACGCATACTCGTGACGACCAAAGTTTGTTCGGCATCGTGCAGGGTGGAATCGACCCTGATCTTCGCCGAGAGAGTGCCAAGATCACCGCTGATTTAGATTTTGACGGCTACGGGATTGGCGGACTTTCGGTAGGCGAGACTCGCGAAGAAATGTTGGTTGCATTGACAGCGGCGATTGAGCATCTACCACACGACCGTCCGCGATATTTAATGGGTGTTGGCGACCCGGCGTCATTGGTCGAGGCTGTGAATTTGGGTGTCGATCAGTTTGACTGCGTGATGCAAACTCGTATCGGAAGACACGGAACCGCGCTTACTTCGAGTGGAAAACTGAACATTACGCGCGCAGAGTTTTCGACCAGTCAAGACCCGATTGATGCACGGTGCAATTGCTCCGTATGTCAACGGCATACGAGGGGCTACATTCGGCATCTTTTCCAGGTCAATGAACCCACCGCGGCGCGGCTCGTTTCGATACATAACATCGCATTTACTTTGAACCTGATGCAACAGATGCGCGATGCGATCGCCAAAGGTGAGTTCGCCAGTCTGCGAAAGTCTTTATTGGCTGTCTGGGCAGACTCTGCTGACGAGAAGTTGTAACCCCTAGACTTGCCTGCTATGTCTTTAACTATCAATTCGTTGTTTTCGACCACTTTTTCAAGCCTTGTTAGCGCCACGGCTGAAAAATCCGCCTCGAATCCGATCTTGAGTTTTCTGCCACTGGTATTGATTTTTGCAGCAATGTATTTTTTGTTGTTGCGACCGCAACGCAAGCGTCAAAAAGAAACTGCAAACCTGCAAAACAGCATCAGTGAGGGTGACGAGGTCGTGCTCAACTCGGGTGTTTATGGTTGGATCTCTCTAATCGAAGACGATTTCTTTTGGCTCGAAATTGCCGAAAAAGTTGAAATTCGTGTGTCCAAAGGTTCGGTTGCAAGAAAAATCTCAGCCCCGCAAAAGCCTGAACAGTAATTTTGCGGAAGTCATCCGAATA
Source organism: Bifidobacterium breve (assembly GCA_945893395.1). Classification (GTDB taxonomy): domain Bacteria; phylum Actinomycetota; class Acidimicrobiia; order Acidimicrobiales; family Ilumatobacteraceae; genus BACL27. Next base: position 47,621 of record CAMDEC010000002.1, on the reverse strand, counting down.
AAGATTGTTTGACCGTAGATGAATAGACGTCGCCAGATCATTTCTTTGACGCTATTAATAGTGGTCGTCGCGTCTGGTTTGATCGCAAATTTGGTTGCCGGCAACACCCCGGCTCTGGGGCTTGACCTCCAAGGTGGGGCATCGGTTACCTTGCAACCAGATGGCGAATTCGACCAGGCTGGTTTGGATGTTGCGGTAGAAATTATTCGCGCGCGAGTCGACTCAATTGGTGTGGCCGAGCCAGAAATAATCTTGCAAGGCAGTACGGTCATCGTCAACTTGCCTGGCGTAAAAGACCAGCAGCAGGCGCTCGACATTATCGGTCGCACTGGCGAGCTTTTGTTGCGGCCAGTGTTGCAAACGGGCATCCTCAATGAAAATCCTGATACGACGGTGCCGACGAATTCGACGACTGTGCCTGAGCAAACTTCTGATTCTGTCGAAGATGGTGCGGGCATGGTCTCGGGTGGCCCAGGTGCTTCGAAAATTATCTCTTCGGCAACGACTGTGCCTGATCCGGCGACCAGTTCAACTCAAGTTGCGACGACCGACACGTCGGTTGCAGTTTCGACTGATACGACACAAGATGCCACACCAACTCTCGGACTTGGCGAAGATCCGAATGATCCAACGCAAACCGTTTTGCTGCTCGATAAACAAGGCGTTGCCTATGTTGTCGGTCCAGCCGGCGCGTCCGGAAAAGTTTTCAAAAATGACGCACGAGCCGATGTCGAAACAGGACAGTGGGCGGTGGTCGTTGGTTTGCGAAGCGGCCCAGACGGCGATCAACTATGGAACAAACTCGCCGCAGCTTGCTTCAACAGAACCGCCGAGTGTCCGACGGGGCAGTTGGCAATGGTTCTGGATGGTGTAGTAATTTCTGCGCCAACAGTTAATGAACCAGAGTTCACGGGTGGAACGGTGCAGATCACAGGCTCATTCACAGCCGAAGAAGCACGCGAGTTGGCAAAGATTCTTGAGTTCGGCGCCGTGCCTGTTCGTTTCGGTGTCTCGCAAGCGCAAACTGTTTCGGCAACATTGGGTGCTGATTCGATGCGTGCGGCATTGATCTCGGGTTTGGTTGGTATCTTGCTCGTAGTCCTGCTGTTGTTGGCTTATTACCGTTGGATGGCGGTGTTCGTTCTGGCGGGCATGAGCGTCTCGATCGCCTTCTTATGGAGTTTGGTTTCCTTGTTGTCGCGCACCAACGGACTGGCGCTCTCGCTGTCGGGCATTGCTGGCATCATCGTTTCGATCGGCATCGCAGTCGACTCGTACATCGTGTTTTTTGAGCGAATTAAAGACGAAATTCGTTTGGGCAAGACTTTAAAAAATTCGGCACTGCGTAGTTTCGAGTCGGCATGGCGCACCATCGTGGCCGCAGATACTGTCTCGTTCATTGCGGCGATCGTTTTGTGGTATCTCACGGTTGGCTCGGTGCGGGGTTTCGCGTTCTTCCTTGGTATTTCGGCCTTGACAGATATTCTCGTGACCTATTTCTTTACTCGTAACGCCGTACTGCTATTCGCAAGATCAAAGCGTGCGCAGGGTCGCAAAGTTCTCGGCATTCAAACTGTCAAGCCTGAGGTGATGTGATGAAAAAATTAATGGCAGGGTTTGGTCGTATCTATCGGGGAGAGACGACTTTTAACTTCATCGGCAAACGAGTGATTGGCTTCACGGTCTCGCTGGTGATTGTGTTGGCAGGTGCGCTTTCACTGTTGGTTCAGGGGCTTGAACTTGGCATCGACTTTCGAGGTGGGGTGGCTTGGGAACTACCAGCTGGGTCAATTACCGATCAAGACGCCCGTGAAGTTCTTGAGGCCAACAACATCGAGACATCAAATGCAAAAATTCAGTTTTTGACGAGTAGCGAATCACGGGTGATGCGAGTGCAGGTTGGTGATCAACCCGAAGATATTCGATTGGCTACACAGAAGTCGTTCGCTGAACTGGCAAAAGTCGAGGTTCAAGAGGTGAGCGTGGCCTCAGTTAGTTCTTCTTGGGGACGCAGCATCACCGAAAAGGCAATTCGTGCTTTGCTCGTGTTTTTCGTCATCGTATCTCTCTATATTTCATGGCGACTCGAATGGAAGATGGCGATCACCGCTCTGGTTGCAATGGTCCATGACGTGCTGCTTAGCGTGGGCGTCTACTCGCTCTTTGGTTTCGAAGTCACACCTGCAACGGTCGTCGCCTTTTTGACGATCTTGGGCTATTCGCTTTACGACACGGTTGTGGTGTTTGACCGGGTGCAGGAAAATTCGCAAAAGTTCGCGACTTCGCGCCAGTCGTTTGCCAACGTCGCCAATGTCTCAACTAACGAAGTGCTTGCAAGGTCTCTCAATACGACACTTTCGTCGGCATTGCCGGTTGTATCTCTGCTGGTAGTCGGCTCAATGGTGCTTGGTGCCAAAAATTTGGAAGAATTCGCGGTGGCACTGTTGGTCGGCATGCTCGCCGGCACATATTCTTCGATTTTTGTGGCGGTACCGCTCTTGGATTTGCTCAAGCGCAACGAAGTTAAGTACAAGCCGTTCAGGGGGCAACTCGCGACCGGTGCAGCAATGGTAGAACTCATGGGTCTAAGTGCAATCACAAAACAGACGAGGGGGACTGTGACATCTGGCGACGAATCGGATCAAAGTGTCCAAGACACGGTTAGCAAAGTTGCGCAACGAGCGACATCGGTGCTCACGCATCCACCGCGACCACGCAAAAAACGTCGTTAGCACTACGCTTTAAACGTGGCCACCTCATCAAGGGTGCTGCCGTGGCGGCGCCAAAGTGCAACGATTGCCGAAGAGCTATCGCCGCTGTTGAGCGCCTACAAGTCGCGTCATCCGAAAGGGTCGGTGTCGCTGATCAATGCGGCTTACGAAATGGCGCGTTCGGCGCACGCAAATCAAAATCGATCCAGTGGCGAACTTTACATCAATCATCCGATTGCTGTCGCACGAATAGTCGCCGATATTGGTCTAGACGAAGTTTCTATAGTGGCTGCACTTCTACATGACGCAGTAGAAGATACAGAGATCACGATCGCCGATGTTGAAAGCAATTTCGGCAGTGAAGTCTCGGCGCTTGTTGATGGCGTCACGAAACTTGAAAGATTGCAGTTTGACTCAAAAGAAGCGCAGCAGGCCGCGACGATGCGCAAGATGCTCGTGGCGATGGCACGTGACTTGCGAGTATTGATGATCAAACTTGCCGATCGGTTGCACAACATGCGCACCATCGCCGCGGTTTCGCATGAAAAGCAACAAAGAGTTGCCCAAGAAACCCTGGACATTTATGCACCGTTGGCGCATCGCCTTGGAATGCAGGAAATCAAACAGCAACTCGAAGATCTGGCGTTCGCTGCTTTGTATCCAAAGCGTTATGCAGAACTTGACCATCTAGTCGCCACGCGCGCGCCCGAACGCAATGTTTATTTGGCAAAGACGATTGGTCAAGTGCAGCGATGGCTCGAAGAAGTCAAGATCAAAGCCGAGTTGACCGCTCGCGGCAAGCATCTATGGAGCATCTACGAAAAGATGGTGCAAAAGAGCCTTGAGTTCGATGATATTTACGACCTGCTGGCGATTCGTATCGTCGTTGAGTCTGAAAAAGATTGCTACACGGTGCTCGGCGCAATTCACGGGCACTGGAAGCCGATTGTTGGAAGATTCAAAGATTACATCGCTATGCCTAAGTTCAATTTGTATCAATCCCTGCATACGACGGTCGTTGGGCCAGGTGGCAAACCGATTGAAGTTCAGATTCGCACGCGAGAGATGCACCAGCGTGCCGAGTGGGGTGTGGCATCACACTGGGCATATAAGGACACGGTCGCACAAGGTGACATTGACTGGTTGAATCGGATCATTGATTGGCAAGGTGAAGTGTCTGACCCGAGTCAGTTCTTGGAGATTCTCAAAACTGATTTGGATCAAGACGAGTTGTTCTTGTTCACACCTAAAGGTCGGGTAATAACCTTGCCGGCTTTGTCGACACCGGTTGATTTTGCCTACGCAGTGCACACCGAAGTTGGTCACAGTTGCATGGGCGCAAGGGTCAATGGTCGATTGGTGCCGCTCGACTACAAACTCGCTTCAGGTGACACCTGCGAAGTTCTAGTTTCACAAGGTGAAACAAATGAGCCATCCCAAGATTGGCTTGAGTTCGTAGCTTCACCCAAGGCTAGAAGCAAGATCAAACAATGGCTTACGCGTGAGCGTCTTGAAGACCTGGTCGAAAACGGACGAGACGAACTCGTCGAGCGCCTTCGGCAGGCAGGTTTGCCCGCACAAAAAATTATTTCATCCCAAGTCTTGTTGGATGAAATTGCCACTTTGAACTTCGCCGATGCGAGCGAATTTTTTGCCGCGATCGGAGACCAGCGTGTTGACGCCGTAGCGATTGTCGAACGACTGTCGAAACGAATGCGCGACGGCGTTCATCCAGATCAACTTTCAATGTCCTCAGTCGGCGCAACGGGCACTGCATCTCCGCAGAAGAATGGTGTGCATATAGAAGGAATGCCGGATGTGCTCGTGCGGCTATCGCGCTGCTGCACGCCGGTTCCACACGATGAAGTGATGGGTTTTGTCACCAAAGGTCGTGGCGTCATGGTGCATCGGACCGATTGTGCCAATGCTGCCGCGCTTGTTTCCCAAGATGCCGCACGGGTTGTTGATGTCGACTGGTCTCGTGAGAGTTCAGAGACGATGTTCATCGCCGCTGTCGAAGTGAAAGCGCTTGACCGTTCGCGTTTGTTGCGCGATGTTGCCAACGCGCTCTCTGACGAGCACGTGAACATAGTCGCGTGCACGACGCATACTGGCGCAGATCGGGTTGCGCGAATGCGATTCGAATTTGAGTTCGCTGACCCGGGTCATTTGCAGTCGGTGCTTCGGACGATTAAGCGAATCGACGGAGTTTATGACGTCAGTCGTGCCTTGCCTGGGGTCGCCCAAGATGTTGTCGACGGCGATGACATTGACCATCCATCGGCATCTAGATGATTCGCTTGTGTCGCCAAAGCGTCTAGCCTTCACGCGTGCCCGAATTTAAGACTTCTCCTGGTACCCGTGATATTTTGTCGCCGCAGTCTGGGCGATGGCGTGCTTTTCAGGATGTTTTTGCCCGCACCGTTGAGGCCGCAGGTTATAGCTACATAATCCCGCCGATGTTCGAAGACCTGGATGTATTTTTGCGTTTGGGCGAAACGACCGAAGTGGTTACAAAAGAGATGTACGACTTTCACGACAAAGGTGGTCGGCATGTTGCGCTGCGACCCGAACAAACAGCAGGCGTTTGTCGGGCTTATGTCGAGCATCAACCCGTCACGCCATGGAAAGTTTGGTATGCCGGTCCAAATTTTCGCTACGAAAAACCCCAGCAGGGGAGATATCGACAGTTTGATCAAGTCGGGGTAGAAGCCCTCGGCGCTGACGACCCGCTGTTGGATGCCGAGGTGATCGCCCTGGCGGCAAAATTCTATGTTGACCTTGGTCTAAAAAAGGTGCATCTTTCGGTGAATACTCTCGGGGATGCTGGAGACCGCGAAAAATATTCGCAGATACTGCTCAAATATTTTTCTGCCCACGAAAGAGATCTCACGAGTGACAGTCGCGCAACTTTGGCGCGCAATCCGTTGCGCGTGCTCGACTCAAAACGCGAACCAGATCAAAAAATTATTTCTGGCGCGCCAGCAATTCGAGAGTCGATTAGTGCAAGCGCCAACCAACACTTTGATGACGTATTACGTGCGCTTGATGCACTGAACATTTCTTATGAGCTGAATAATCGACTCGTACGCGGGCTTGATTACTATCGCCGCACGACATTTGAGTTCACTTCGACAGCACTTGATGCAGCACACACTGCGATTGGCGGGGGTGGGCGCTACGACGGGCTCGTTGAAGCACTTGGCGGAAAGGCAACACCTGGCATTGGTTTTGCCCTCGGACTGGATCGCACACTCTTGGCCTGTGACGCCGAAAATACTTTCGCCGCACCAAAAACTGCCGTGCAGATTTTTGTGGTCGACACAGTAGATGGTCGCCATGCGCATGAACTGTGTCATTTATTGCGCCAGAACGGTGTCAGTGCCGATCGTGCATACGATTTGCGCAGCATCAAAGCCCAAATGAAGTCGGCAGATCGCAGCGCCGCAAGTGTCGCCTTGATAATCGGGTCTGATGAAGTAGAAAATTCGACAATAATGTTGCGCAAGATGGGCTCTGGAGAGCAATACTCAATTGCCCGCAAAGATGTGATCGGCGAAGTTTTGCAGGCACTGAATGTCAAATGAAAGCGCAGTATTAGTTAATGACAACAAAAAGTAACAGCACCGCACTTCGCTCCCATCTCTGCGGTGAGATGCGCGCCGAGAAAATTGGTCAGCAAGTCACCCTTTGCGGTTGGGTAGGTCGTCGGCGCGAGCACGGTGAGCATTTGGCGTTCCTGGATTTGCGCGACTACAGCGGCATTGTTCAGTGCGTCGTCGACAACTCCGTTGATGTGCGAAGCGAATGGGTGATCAGGGTGACGGGCACCGTGCAGGCACGACCTGTGGGCACTGTCAACGAGAATATTCCAACGGGCAAGGTCGAACTTGCCGATTGCAAAATTGAGGTTTTGAACAATGCCGAGCCGCCGCCGTTTCCAATTGATCAACGCGGTGATGATGTCGACGAAAATGTGCGCCTGAAGTATCGATACTTGGATATTCGACGTGAACGAATGCAGAAGAACTTGCGCCTGCGGGCCGCGGTCAACTCGGCGATTCGTAAATCGATGGAGTCGCAAGGATTTACCGAGATTGAAACGCCGCTGTTGATGCCCAGTACTCCCGAAGGTGCCCGCGAGTTTTTGGTGCCCTCGCGCAACGAACCCGGTTCGTTTTATGCGTTGCCGCAATCACCGCAACTCTGGAAACAGTTGTTGATGGTCGCAGGCATCGACCGTTATTACCAAATTGCAAAGTGTTTGCGCGATGAAGACTTGCGTGCCGACAGACAATACGAGTTCATGCAACTCGACGCCGAAATGAGTTTCGTCAACAAAGACGATGTCATGACGATGATTTCGACTGCCGTGATTGCCGCGGCGAAAGCCGCCACTGGCGCAGAACCGCCGCCAATCGAACGCATGACTTGGCACGAGGCGATGAACAGTTATGGCGTCGACAAACCTGACCTGCGTTTTGCAATGAAACTCGTCGAGTTGACCAAGGTGTTTGCGTCGACCGAGTTCAAGGCTTTTGCATCGGCTGAGTCGATCAAGGCGATCTGCGTGCGGGGTGCCGATTATCCACTTCAGGCAGCAAGTGGCCGCAACAAACTTGATGCGTTGACCGAGCGCGCGAAGAAACTTGGGGCAAAGGGCCTCGTTTGGATCAAAGTTGCTGATGGTTCGGTGCTTGAATCGCCTGTGGCCAAGTTTTTGTCGGCCCAAGAGCAGGCTGATTTGATTGCCCAAACCAAAGCCACAGTCGGCGATTTGATATTGATTGTTGCCGATCAATGGGCGACGACGTGTTCGGTGCTCGGGCAGTTGCGCAACGACCTCGGTCGTCCACCGGTGCACGAGGGCCCCTATAGATATGTATGGATCGTCGACTTTCCGATGTTCGTCGGTATCAACCCGACCACCAATAAGCCTCAACCAGGGCATCATCCGTTTTGTCACCCGCACCAAGAAGATGTTGATCGTCTAGAAACCGAACCGCTCTCGGTGCGTGCACTCGCTTACGACTTGGTATTGAACGGCTGGGAACTTGGTTCAGGTTCGATTCGGATTCACGAACCAGAGTTGCAGCGCCGAGTCTTCCGACAATTGGGCATATCCGATGAGGATGCCGACGCGCGCTTTGGTTTCTTTTTGCAACCATTTAAATATGGTGCGCCGCCACATGGTGGGTTCGCGTTTGGTATCGACCGTCTTGTGGCGATTTTGGCGGGCGAAGACAACATTCGCGAAGTGATTGCGTTTCCAAAAACTCAGTCAGGTTCCGATCCGATGACCAATGCCCCGACGACGGTTGATGCGGCGCAACTCAATGAACTGGGCATCAGGCTGTTGCCACCAGCTATCAAATGAAAAATGATTTGTTCAGTGCCGCGGCGGCTGAACGACTTAAAGCGCAAGCACCGCTCGCAGCACGTTTGCGACCGAGATCGCTCGATGAAGTAGTCGGCCAACGACATCTCGTCGCCGAGCAATCGCCGTTGCGGCTTTTGATCGAGCAAGATCGACTTTCTTCGGTAATTTTTTGGGGACCACCAGGTACTGGCAAGACGACCCTTGCTGAAGTCGTCGCGTTGACTACTAATCGTCACTTCGAGCGACTCTCGGCGGTAAGCGCAGGCGTGAAAGATGTTCGTGAAGCCATTGAACTGGCCGCCGAAAGACTCGGGCAGTTTGGTCGGGGCACGATCGTGTTCATTGATGAGATACATCGGTTCTCGACTTCACAGCAAGACGCACTGTTGCCGTCGGTCGAGTCAGGAGTGATCACATTGATTGGGGCGACAACAGAGAATCCATATTTTGAATTGAATGCACCGTTGCGTAGTCGTTCAACTTTGTTTCGCTTAGAACCGCTGCTGGTAAGTGATGTCAAAGAATTATTGCTACGAGGCGTGGTTGCCGAATCAGTCACGGCTGATGTCGAAGCGTTGGATGCGCTTGCTCAACGCTGTGGTGGTGACGCGCGACAGGCGTTAACGGCTCTCGAAGTTTCTTGCGTGCTTGCATACGAAAACAACAGACACGTGACGATGGCACAAGTAGACGCGGCGCTCGGTGTGAGCGCGTTGCGCTACGGCAGAGATGACCACTACGACGTCGTATCTGCATTCATCAAGAGCATTCGCGGATCAAATGCGCAGGCGGGTTTGTTTTGGCTCGCACGAATGCTTGAGTCGGGTGATGACGCCAGGTTCATCGCCCGACGATTGGTGATCTTGGCCAGCGAAGACATTGGCATGGCCGACCCGAATGCCTTGGTGGTCGCCGTTGCCGCGGCGACTGCGCTTGAGCATGTTGGTTTGCCGGAAGCCCAACTTAACTTGGCTCAAGCGGTTGTTTATCTGGCGACTGCACCAAAAAGCAATCGAGTGGCGCTCGGCATTTGGGCGGCACGCGAGGATATCCAACGCGGCGTGAACAGTGAAGTTCCCGCGCATCTTCGAGACGGGCACTATTCGGGTGCCGCAGAGTTCGGACACGGGGTCGGTTATCAATATCCGCACGACGATCCGCGTGGTTGGGTCGAACAGCAATATTTACCGGACCCGAGCCCTGGCTCGCCTGAACCTAAGGGCGACTATTACCAACCATCAAATCACGGCAGTGAGATTAAAATCGCGCAAGAAATCGCGCAAAAAATCAATAGCGTTGAGGCAACCAAAGAAACAAAAAAATAAAGCGAGGACGACGACATGACGAAGCGCCTTTTTTGGCTAGTTGTAGGAGCAATCGCCGCGACATTGGGCTTGAGATTTTTAAAGAAAAAGAGCGAAGAAAATCCAGAGCAGTTTTCGACAGATGCCCTGGTTGAAAAATTGATCGGAATATTTGCCGTCGTCAAAGGGTATGTGCAAGGTTTTTGGCAGGCTTACTCGGGTGACGAAACACTTGACGAAATCGAACTTGAAAAGATCTTTGACACCCAAACAGAGTTTGCACCCGAATTCGACTCAGCAATCAAGCCGACTGACGTTTCGTTAAATTAAAACTGGCTCTTTGCGTCAGAGGGTGAATAGTAGGCTGGTCGTTTATGGTGGCTGAAATTCGCACGGCGAACGAACTCAGACGGTCGTTCACAGGCTTCTTTGAGCAGCGCGGTCATACAAAAGTTGAATCTGCGAGCCTGATCCCGCATGACCCGTCGATTTTGTTCACGGTTGCGGGAATGGTGCCGTTCAAGCCCTATTTTGTCGGCGATGAAGTAGCACCGTATAAACGCGCGGTAAGCGTACAGAAGTGTGCGCGTGCCGGCGGAAAACACAACGATCTCGATGACGTTGGCCGCACAAAACGTCATTGCGTGTTTTTCGAGATGCTTGGTAACTTCAGTTTCGGGGATTACTTCAAGTCCGACGCCATTCCGTGGAGTTGGGAGTTGGTCACCGAAGTTTTTGGATTCGACGGTGATCAACTCTGGATAACAGTTCACGAGAGCGATGATGAAGCCGAACAGATCTGGCACGATCAAGTTGGTGTGCCGATGAATCGCATTCAACGGCTCGGTGACGCAGACAACTTCTGGCAAATGGGAGAAACGGGCCCATGCGGACCGTGTTCAGAAATTCACATCGACCGTGGAGCGGCATTTGGTCCAGATGGCGGCCCAAAAAACGATCCGAAAGGGGATCGCTTTCTGGAGTTTTGGAATCTCGTCTTCATGCAGTTCAATCAGGACAAAGATGGCACTCGAATGCCGCTGCCAAAACCATCCATCGATACGGGGGCCGGTCTCGAACGAATCTTGGCGTTGAAGCAAGGCAAAGACTCGATTTGGGAAACCGATGTGTTGTATCCGCTGATCGAGCAAGCCCAATCAGCAACTTCCAAAAAGTACATAGTGGGTGACTACGAAGACCGGTCAAGTTTCTCACTGCGAGTTTTAGCCGAGCACGCCAGGTCGTCGACGATGCTCGTAAATGACGGTGTATTTCCGAGCAACGAAGGTCGGGGTTATGTTTTGCGTCGAATTTTTCGCAGGGCCGTGCGCCATGCATATCTGCTCGGTACAGACAAGTTGGTTATGCCAAAACTTGTTGAAACTGCGATAGAAGTCATGCGCGAGGCACACCCGTCGCTTTTAGAGAACAAAGATTTTATTCTTGGCGTTTTAACCAAGGAAGAAGAAAGTTTTCGTCAGACACTCAAGAATGGTCTTTCAATTCTTGAAGATGAATTCTCGTCGATGAAAAAATCGAAAAAGAAGTCGACTTTGAACGGTAAAAGTGCATTCGTATTGCATGATACTTATGGGTTTCCATTGGAGTTGACCCAAGAAATCGCTGGCGAGCGAAGTATCGAAGTCGATGTTGCCGCATTTGAAATAGAAATGAATGAGCAACGCACCCGTGCCAAGGCAGCGCGCAAGGGTTCATCGAGCGCCGATGAAATGGTTGCACAATATCGTCAGGTGCTCGAACAGCATGGGCAAACAAAATTCGTCGGCTATGAATCTGCCAAGTGCGAGGCAAAAGTATTGGCGATCATCCCGATCGACGACTCGCAAGTCGAGGTGTTCTTAGATACGACACCTTTCTATGCAGAAAGCGGTGGACAAGTCGGCGATCACGGCGTGATTCGTGGTTCGTCGGGTGAGATAAGAGTCAGTGACGCCGTTTTCGCCTTGCCTGGTTTACGCAGACACATTGGTGTTTTGTCCGGAGAGATTGCGGTTGGTGCGAAAGTGACAGCGACTATCGATTCGGAGTTGCGCGATGCGACGCGCAAGAATCACACCGCAACGCACATCTTGCATTATGCATTGCGCGAGGTGCTTGGCGAACATGTCAAACAGGCTGGATCGCTGGTTTCTGCCGAGCGCCTGCGGTTTGACTTCAGTCACTATGCGCAACTGACACCTGTCGAAATAGAACAGGTCGAACGAATTGCCAATGTGCAGGTGCTGAACAATTCTGCTGTCAAAAATTATGAAACATCTAAGGACGAGGCCGCCCAAGCTGGGGCAATTGCATTTTTTGGCGACAAGTACGGCGATGTCGTGCGTGTGCTTGAAGCCGGTGACTCGATCGAGTTGTGTGGTGGCACACATGTCGCGGCTACGGGTGATATTGGTTTGATCAAAGTTGTTGAAGAAAGTTCAATCGGTTCGAACTTGCGCCGCATCGAGGCCGTAACCGGACAAAATGCTGTTGACTATGTGCTTGAGTCGGCAAGAACAATGCGAAAACTAAGCGAACTTCTGGATACCAGTTCGACATTGCTGGTTGATGCCGCGACGCGCAAGCTGGCCGAAATCAAGCAATTAAATGAAGAACTTAAAATGATTCGATCTGCCGCGGCTCGCGGGCGTGCTGCTGAATTTGTGGGTAAAGCCGTTGACGGTGTCGTCGTTCAGCGAGTCGACGATATGTCGCCAGGCGATTTGCGTGAATTGGCAATTGCAATTCGGGCCGACGGCAAGATCAAAGCCGTCGTGCTGGGCGGAGTTACACCGACTGGTGGCGTCGCGTTGGTTGCCGCAACTGGCAGCAAAGTTAAAACTTCGGCGGGCGAGTTGATCAGTGAGGCCGCAAAAATGGTGGGCGGCGGCGGTGGTGGCAAGGGGGACATTGCCACAGCAGGTGGAAAAAATGCCGGGGCTCTAGATCAGGCGTTGCAGTTGGCGGTGCAGGCATCCAAAAAAATTGTGTAGGCCAAAGATGCGCAGCCTAGGTATCGATCTTGGTTCGAAAAGAATCGGTGTGGCGATGAGTGACAGCAGTGGGGTTATCGCGTCTCCGTTGATGGTGATTGATCGTGGGCCGAATCATGCACTAGATCATAAAAAGATCCAAGAATTGATCGATCAGCATTCTGTCGAGTGCGTGGTGGTCGGCATGCCCTTGAGCATGTCTGGCAAAGTCGGACCTGCGGCAAAGAGTGCTCAGGACGAAATCATCGAAATGAAAAGCGCGTTGAGTGTGGCGGTTCATTCATACGATGAGCGGCTCACTTCAAAAACTGCCAATGACTCGATGATTAAAGCCAACATGAAAGCGCAGGCGCGTCGGCGAATTGTTGACAAGATCGCCGCCGCGGTGATGTTGCAAGGATGGCTCGACCATGTGGATCGGGGCAAGCCTTGACTCAAAATAATGACGAACAAAGTTGGCAGGAAGATTCATGGGACGGTCCAGATGCGTGGGGCTCAGGTGAATTCGAGGAGGTGCGCGAGGAATGGCGACCAGATTCACGCACGGTATTCGTCGCTCTCAGCGTCGTGATGATCATTGTCGCGGCACTCGGTATAGGAGGTCTGTGGTATCTGCGTCAGGTAAACCCTCCAGACACCAACGTGAGTGTTGTTCAGGTCGCGACGAACTTCACCGTAAATCAAAACGACTCTGTCGCCACGGTTAGTCAGCGACTCGAAGACGAAGGCTTCATCGTCAACTCCGGAGTTTTTCGCTGGTATGTCGCGCGCAAGGGGGGCATTGACCTGCAACCGGGCTACTACCAGTTGATGCCCCGCAGTCATATTGGCACCATAATGAAAATTCTCAACACCAGTCCGTCGGTGACGTTCACCAAAGTGACATTTCCCGAAGGTTTTACGGTCGCCAAGATTGCCTCGCGAGTGCAAGAGAAGATTTCACGAATTTCAGAGCAGGATTTTTTGACGACGGCAAGTAATCCGGATTTTGTCTCGGCTTACGGACCAATCGATTTAGGGCGGTTGGATGAAGCAGAGTATCGGCTCGAGGGATTGCTGTTTCCCGACACCTATCAAATATCTGGTGACGAATCTGCGGCATCGGTCATTGATCGAATGTTGCGTCTGATGGAGCGCGTGGGCATTCAAGAAGGAATTGACGAATCAAAAGCCAAGGTTGGAAGATCAGCGTATGAAGTTTTGATTATCGCGTCGCTAATCGAGCGAGAGGCAAAACTTGAGGCGGACCGGGCAAAAATTGCAAGGGTGATCTATAACCGTCTTGAACGTGGTATGCCCCTACAGATTGATGCGACCCTTTATTACAAGGCCAACGAAGGTGCTTCGTTCACGGAATTGAAAGAACTTGACAGCCCGTACAACAGCTACAAGTACAAAGGACTACCGCCGACTCCGATTGCCAACCCTGGTCGGGCGGCGATTCGCGCCGCGTTGAATCCGGCACCGAATCCACCACTGAGCGACCCAATTTGTAAAGGCATCAAAAAGGCATCCAACTGCGCATACATCTTTTATGTGCTGAGTGATGCAAAGGGTGGACACACTTTTGCTGCCACGGTTGAAGATCATCAACTAAATGTCGAGGCTGCCCGAGCAGGGGGTTTTTTGCCGTGAGCCAAAAACCAATGACTATTGGTTCGAACACCAAGTTGGCCGCAATCATCGGAAATCCAGTCGCACAAAGTTTGTCGCCGACAATTCATAACGCGGTGTTTCGAGCGTTGGGTGTCGACTGGTTGTATCTTGCATTTTTGGTTGAATCAAATCAATTACACCGCGCACTTGAAGCAATGCCGGCTCTCGGCATAGTCGGCCTATCGGTGACAATGCCACATAAAAACGAAGTCGCCAATATTGTTGGGGAAATCGGCGAGGTGGATGAAGTAGTCCGCAAGACAAAATCAGCGAATACCGTAATGTTGCGCGCCGATCAATCTTTGTTCGCCACGAACACAGACGGACAAGGATGCTGCAACGCGATTGAGATGACGGCGAACGTAAAAATAGCGGGTACCCAAGTTGTCGTGATCGGTGCGGGCGGCACGGCCAGTGCAGTGGTTTATTCGCTGTTGAAGAATGGGGCAAAAGAAGTTGTCGTGTTCAATCGGACTGTCGATCGTGCTCGTGCGCTGACTCAAATGATCGGTGGTTCGTGTCGCGTGATCGAACTGAAAGAACTGCCAGATGAGATCGGACAGGCGCAGATCATCGTCAATACGACGCCCGTTGGTTTCAACCCGAGTGGTGTTGCCAGCGTCGATTCAAATTCGATGCCGATTGATGCGCGACTAATCAACTCCAAACATCTCGTGGTCGACGCCGTCTATCGACCATTGACCACGCCATTACTTGCGGCCGCACAGAAAGTTGGTGCAAAAACTGTGGATGGTTTAGAGATGCTCGTGCATCAAGCCGCACTTCAACAACAAGTTTGGTTGGGGCGCAGCGGTGATACGAAGTTGATGCACGACGCCGCACTCAAATCGTTCTAGATCTGTTGCCGATAGTTGATTGAAAAATAATGACCCGAAAGTGACGGCACCCCAGAGGTAGCCTGATAAGTATGCTTCGTTATTTAACTGCGGGCGAAAGCCATGGTCAAGCACTGGTTGTGATCGTCGAAGGGCTGCCAGCAGGATTGCAAGTCACCGCGCAAGATATCAACGCCGAACTCGCCAGGCGGCGATTGGGTTTCGGGCGAGGACCACGACAAAAATTCGAACAAGACGAGATCGTACTTGTGGGTGGCATTCGCCATGGTCGCACGCTTGGTTCACCTGTTGCTATTGAAATCAAGAATAGTGAGTGGTTTCGCAGCGACGTGTGGCATCAAGAGATGTCTCCTGAGCCGGGTAAAACAAAAAAACCATTGACCCAACCGCGACCAGGTCATGCTGACTTGACGGGTATGCAGAAATATGGTTTCGACGATGCTCGCGATGTTCTCGAGCGAGCAAGCGCCCGTGAAACCGCTGCTCGCGTCGCGGCTGGTGCTTTGGCCAAATTGTTGCTCAAACAAATTAATGTTTCGGTGTTTTCGCACGTTCTGCAATTGGGCAACGCACGCAGCGAAAACCTCGTGCGACCACAAATTTATGATCTCGACCAGATCGACGAGTCGCCTGTGCGGTGTTTCAATGCTCAAGCCGAAGCAAAAATGATCGCTGAAGTCGAAAGTGCGGCCAAAGACGGCGACAGTTTGGGTGGCATCGTTGAGGTGTTGGCCTATGGCATGCCTGTTGGTTTGGGTAGTTACGTGCACTGGGACCGAAAACTAGATGGCTTGTTGGCCCAAGCGATAATGAGCATCCAGGCTGTCAAGGGAGTAGAGATCGGCGACGGCTTTGAGGTCTCGGCACGACGCGGGAGCAATGCCCATGACGCAATTATCTGGAACGAAGCCGAAAATAAATATTCTCGCACGACAAGTTTGGCTGGCGGCACAGAGGGTGGCATGTCAACGGGCGAGATGCTTGTTGTGCGCGCGGCGATGAAACCACTGGCAACACTCAATCGACCAACATTAAAGACCGTTGACACTGTGACCAAGCAGGAGACGGTGAGTTTCAAGGAGCGAACCGACGTTACCGCCGTACCGGCGATGGGTGTAGTTGCCGAGACGATGGTCGCCCTCGTGTTGGCGCAAGAAGCGCAACGCAATTTCGGGGGCGACAGCGTCGATGACTTTGTCAACAATTTCAATAGTTTCGCCCAGAGAATTAGTTGAGTTTGGTCTTGAAAGTGACCTCTAGTTCACAGACTCAAACCAACTCTTTAATCGTGCTAATTGGGTTAATGGGATCGGGAAAAACCAGCGTTGGTCGGGCCTTGGCAAAGAAATTGAATTTCAAATTTGCCGACTCGGATGAACTGGTCGAGAAGATCGTCAAACTCTCGGTTCGAGAAATTTTCACACAGATGGGTGAAGTTGAATTTCGTCGGCTCGAATCATCGGCACTTGCCGAGGCATGCAGGTGCACACAGCCAACGGTCTTGGCCGTCGCCGGAGGGGCGATACTTCGCCAAGAGAATCGAACCTTGCTCAAGGATCACGCCAAGTGCATCGTGTGGTTGGATGCGCCGACTTCGACGCTGGTTGGCCGCGCCGGTCGAGCCAAACATCGACCGTTGCTCGACGCCGACCCGGTCGGCCAATTGAACCAGATGCGCATTGATCGTGAGAGTTTGTATCAACAGATCGCGACAAACAAAATTGCAACCGCGTCTTTTAACGTCGCCGAAGTTGTCAATCACGTCATCGAGACTTGCAAACTGTCAGTGGCTGAAACCGCGGTGAAGTGATGTCGACGCGACGCATAAATGTTGCGCTGGGCGAGCGCTCCTATCCTGTGGTGGTCGGCTTCGGAGCGATCATTGAGATCAACTCGCTGATCCCCAAGAGTGCGAAGCGCGCCGTAGTCATAACTCAAAAAGAAGTTAATTTCATGCCCAAACTTGAGATTGACAGTACGACGGTCAACATCGGCAACGGTGAGCAACACAAAAATTTGCAGACGATCGAGAATCTTGTGGATAAATTCGCCGAGTTCGGTTTGACTCGCAATGATGTGGTTATTGGTGTCGGGGGTGGAATGGTCACTGATGTTGCCGGATTTGCCGCCGCAAGTTGGCACCGAGGCACCGCGGTTGTGCATGTGGCGACTTCGTTGGTCGGCATGGTCGATGCCGCAATCGGTGGCAAGACCGGTGTGAACATCAAACAGGGTAAAAATTTGGTGGGTGCTTTCTGGCAGCCAAGTGGCGTTATCTGTGACTTGGATGCGCTCAAGACTTTGCCTGACCGTGAGATGCGCTGCGGTCTCGGCGAAGTTGCCAAATATCACTTCTTGACCGGAGATGATCTGCTCAGTCTCGAGATGACAGATCGAATCGCTCGCTGCGTAGAAATCAAAGCAGAAATTGTTTCGGGCGACGAGCGTGAGAGCGGGCGACGAGCGTTGCTCAATTATGGGCACACGCTGGCACATGCCCTTGAGCGATCCAGCAATTTCGCGCTTGCCCACGGTGAGGCGGTGGCCGTTGGCATCATTTTTGCTGCACATGTGGCTCATGCAATGGGCCGAATCGACCAAAGTCGAGTTGATCAGCACTACAAAATAATTGGTCAAACTTATGGTTTGAAAACGAAGCCAGACGAAAAATTCAATCGTAAAGACCTTGTTGCCCTGATGCGCAGCGACAAGAAAGCGGTCTCGGGGCTGACGTTCGTATTGGATGGCCCATCAGGTATTGAAGTAGTGAACGGTATTGATGAAAAGCATCTGGATCAAGCATTTGACGCAATGCAACTGAACGAGAAGTAATCTAAGAGCCATGGCTAAGACAAACGCGCGAAAGATCTTGGTGCTTAGTGGACCAAATCTGAATCTGCTCGGCCAACGCCAACCAGAGATTTACGGCACCGATTCGCTTGAAGACCACATGCGACGTGTGGATGATGCGGCCAAGCAGTTTGGTCTTGAGACGCAAAAAGTCAGCGCTCAAAGCGCCGCTGAGTTGGTGACCGCGATTCATTCGGCGCGAGGCAGTTGCGACGCGATAATCATCAATCCTGGCGCGCTAACTCACTTTGCCTGGAGTCTGCATGATGCGTTGGCAAGTTTTAGCGGACCAATCATCGAGGTTCATCTTTCCAATCCTGCAACGCGCGAAACCTGGCGTCACGAGAGTGTCGTCGCGCCGGTTGCCTCAGGTACCATCGCCGGATTTGGCGCCGATTCATATGTGTTTGCCGTTCATGCCGTGGCAGCCCTGTTGGCGAAAAAGAAATAAGTCATGACTACGCAAACGGTTTCGACGCTGATCATCACGGGTCGAGATGTCGCGGTACGCCAAGAACTAAAGAAATCCGGCGTGGCAAACATCAAGTCGCTGCTGGTGACCGACCTGAACAACATTCGCTGGTTGACGGGGTTCACGGGTTCGGCCGGCACGCTGATTGTTCGTCCTGACGACATGATTCTGGTCGTTGACGGACGATATGGAGATCAGGCACGAGAGCAGTTGAAAACATCCGAAGCCAATTGCAATGTGATCGAAGGACGAAGTGCGGCAGCAATGCGCGAGGCCCTCGCACAATCTACGAAAAATTTGGGTTCGATTGGGTTCGACGCTGGCGAGATGACGGTCAGTCAATACGAAAGCATGAAAGACCAGTTGTCTGTCGAGTTGCAAAAGGTTGCGCCAGTCATCCCCAAATTGCGACGAAAGAAAACTGAACCAGAGATTCAGCGAATGCAACTTGCGGCACTCGCCACCGACAAAGCCCTCGAAGAAGTCGTGCCGATGCTCGTGATGGGTTTAACTGAACGAGATATTCGCGACGAACTTGACTATCGGATGCGACGCCATGGTGCCGAGTTCACAAGTTACGACACGATCGTGGCCAGTGGACCGAACGCCGCACGTCCACACCATCGCCCCGTGGCTCGTCAAATCGTGACAGGGGACAGTGTCGTGATCGACGTGGGTGGTTTGGTTGACGGCTATCACTCGGACATGACTCGAACATATTTGATCGGTGATGTTGCCCCAGTTTTGAGCGAGATGCACGAAGTAGTGAGTCAATCTCAGTTGCTTGGTCTGGCACATGTTCGGGCCGGCGTGTTGGCCCAAGATGTTGATAAAACTTGTCGCGACTACATTGTCGACGCAGGTTTTGGAAGTGAATTCACCCACAGCACTGGTCACGGTGTCGGTTTGCAAATACACGAGATGCCTTGGGTCAGAACAGGATTCGCAGAGCCGCTTGAAGTTGGCGAGGTAGTAACCGTCGAGCCAGGCGTCTATCGTGAAGGGCTCGGTGGCGTGCGAATTGAAGACTTAGTCGTCGTTACGCAAAGTGGCTGCCGAATTCTTACCACAAGCAAAAAGGATCGACAGTGCCTGCAATTACAACCAACGACCTAAAAAACGGCATCACTCTCGAGATCGATAACGGGCTATACACGGTCGTCGACTTTCAACATGTCAAACCAGGCAAAGGCGGTGCGTTCGTTCGCACCAAATTGCGCAACCTGAGAACAAGCAACATCTTGGAACGCACATTTAATGCCGGCGTGCGGGTTGAGCAAGCGATTCTTGACCGGGCCGATATGCAGTTTTTGTACAAAGAAGGTGATGACTTCGTGTTCATGGACACCGCGTCATACGAGCAGATCAACGTTTCGCCACGCGCGCTAGGTGAATCGGCCGATTACCTCGTCGAGGGTGCGAAAGCAATTATTGCGCAATATAAAGATGAGATTGTCAGCGTTGAAATCGCCGTGACAGTCGAACTGAACATTGCTGTGACCGAACCCGGCATTCAAGGTGACCGAGTATCAGGTGCTCGCAAACCGGCCACCCTTGAAACGGGCAAAGTTATTCAAGTGCCGCTATTCGTGAACATCGGTGATCGAGTCAAAGTCGACACTCGTTCTGGCGAATACATCACGAGAGTCTGATGTCGACACCCAGTAAACACAAATTCGGGGAGGACATTCGCAGCACGGCCCGCGAACGAGTGCTCCACTTTTTGTATGAGGCCGAATCGCGCAATATAAACGTTGCCGAAGTAATTCAGGCACAGGTTCTGAAAGTCGAAGACACGGTGTCGCAGATGGCAAACGCCGTAGAAGCGTTACGGTCGACGACCGATGAAATGATCACCGAGTTTTCTCACACCTGGACGATTGGTCGCATGCCAGCAATAGACCGCAACGTGTTGAGGTTGGCAATCTACGAACTGATTGAGCGACCCGAAGTGCCGATTGCGGTGATAATCAACGAGGCAGTGGAACTAGCCAAGCGTTTCTCTACCGATGAATCTGGAAAGTACGTGAACGGGATACTCTCAGCGATTGCGAAAAAAGTCCGCGTCTAAACTTGCCCAGGGTCGAAGGGAGTTGAGTTTACGCGTACGACACTTAAGAATCTCCGTTATAGAGCCAGCCAAATAACAGTGTGGCAAACCGCCACGGGCGCAGCAATCTTGTTGATGGCGATTTATTTGAGTGCGCTTAGTGTCGAAATGCACCGAGGGCTGAACACATCTGCCTATGACTTCGGGCTTTACGATCAAGGCATTTGGTTGCTATCAGAGTTCAAGAATCCATTTGTAACTTTGATGGGAAGAAACCTTTTTGGTGACCATACAAGTTTTGTTCTGTTGTTTTTGGTGCCGTTTTACTGGTTCATCGGTTCAACTTCGTTTTTATTCGTGGTGCAAGCAATCGCAATCGCTGCCGGGGCGATTCCGGTATTTTTGTACGCTCGCAAACGACTTGCCAGCGAGATGTTCGCCACGGTTTTTGCCGTCGTCTATTTGATCCATCCTGCATCTGTTTGGATTGGTCTCGAAAATTTTCACCCCGATTCATTTTTGGGCCTGTT
The DNA here is from genome assembly GCA_945893395.1 of Bifidobacterium breve. GTDB lineage: Bacteria > Actinomycetota > Acidimicrobiia > Acidimicrobiales > Ilumatobacteraceae > BACL27. Next base: position 26,818 of record CAMDEC010000002.1, on the reverse strand, counting down.
CATTGGCGGGTCGCTGTATGCCGCATTAGAAAATCGCTGGCGACTTTTCTTTGTCATGGCGATTCTCAGCCTGAGTGTCAAAGAAGATGTGGCACTTGTGTTGATTCCTCTTGGAGTTTGGATAACTTTCCGCAAAAATCGAATAGCCGGATTGACGACTATCGCTGCGTCGCTGTGGTACATGATTCTGGCGATATTCGGTATTCAACAGGGGATCAATGGTGTGGGTTTCCGCAACTCTTGGCGCATACCTTTTGGCGGATGGGGTGGCTTGATCAGTAATTTGTTCAGAAACCCCTTGGATGTCGCAAGCTACCTGGTCAGCGAGTCTCGGCCATATTATTTGTTGCAGTTGGCTTTGCCAACGGCGATGATTTTCTTGGCTTTTCCCGAAGTTGCAGCAATTGCAGTTCTGGTTGTCGGGGCAAATATTGTTAGCACTTTTTGGTATCAGTTTCATATTGAGTATCACTATTCGTTCGTAGTCGTGCCGATTTTGGTTTTCGGCACCGTGCATGCGATAGGCCGCCTTCCGCAGAAGTTTCGCAAGTCTCTGGTCGGAGTTTGTGCGGTGACGAGTTTGTTTTCGGCATTTATGTGGTCGCCGCTTGTCGGGAGCCGCACCCAGATCGCATACAACGGATCTAAACTTGAATCAGTTTCGGCTGCCCGAGAGGCATTAAGTAAAGTTCCGTCGAGTGCGGTGGTGAGTGCCTATCATCCACTGACCGCGCATTTGGCTCGCAGAGAGCGAATTTATGCTTTCCCGGTTCCGTTTCGCAGGGCGCTATACGGCCTTGATGCGTTTGCAGTTGGCGACGTATTGCCGTTTGTAGATGAGATCGAGTACGTGGTTCTACCCAAGAGCATGGACGACCAGATGGCACAAATTTGGTCGGAGGTTTCGCCGAACTTTGAAATCACCTTTGCGAATTCGTGGTGGGTCGTATTCAAGAAAACCTAAATTACAGGGTTGTGCAAGCAGGGTGATATATTGAAGTCCGAAAATCATTAAGTCAACAACCGTAAAAAGAGTCCTGTGAGACTCAAACGGAGGAGTGAACATGAGAAAGTCTGCGAACGAAGTTTCGTCGCGCGAAGCGATGACCGCGGCCGATGTGCGTCGCGCAATTGTGAGAATCGCCCACGAAATAATTGAGCGCAATCATGGCGTTGACGGGTTGGCGATAGTCGGTCTGCAACGTGGCGGCACCTGGATCGCCGAAGAGATAGCCGCGCAAATCAACCAGATTGAAAAGTCCGTCGCAGTGCCGGTTGGCGCATTGGATGTCAGCCTGCACCGAGACGACATTGGTTTGCGACCAGTTTCGCTCGGGGCGATCAGCAGTATTCCGTTCGATTTATCGGGGGCGACGGTCGTCGTGGTCGATGACGTGCTATTCACGGGTCGTACGGTCAGGGCGGCGATGGAAGGCTTGAACAACTACGGTCGACCACGGGCAGTGCAACTTGCAGTGCTGATCGACCGCGGACATCGCGAATTGCCGATTCGCCCAGATTTTGTGGGCAAGAACTTGCCAACCCATCGCGGTGACGAAGTGTCAGTGACAAGTCAGGGTGTTTTCGTTACTCCGTTCGTGGATGCGAAATCATGAAGCACTTGCGTTCGATCGACGAACTTGGACTAGATGGTCTCAATAAGTTGTTGCAACTGACCGATCACATGGCCGAGATCAATCAACGACCGGTGCCAAAGGTGCCCGCGCTACGTGGACGCACCGTCGCCAGTTTGTTCTTCGAAGATTCAACACGCACGCGCTTGAGTTTTGAGACGGCGGCCAAGAGGCTGTCTGCCGACACGATGACATTCAACGTCTCAACTTCAAGCGTCAACAAAGGCGAGTCGTTGCGCGACACCGTCGCGACGATCACCGACATGGGTGTTGATGCATTCGTCGTCAGACACAAGTCGGTTGGCATTCCATGGCAGATCAGCGCTTGGACAACCGCCTCGATTATCAATGCAGGGGATGGCGCGCATCAGCACCCAACGCAGGCACTTGTAGATTGCTACACGATTCGCGAGGCGACTCATGCACAAAACTTTGCGGGAATGAAAGTGACGATCGTCGGCGACATCAAACATTCGCGGGTAGCACGAAGCAATATTCAAGCGTTCTCGATGTTGGGTGCCAAAGTCACCCTGGTTGCCCCGCCGACATTGTTGCCACCGGATATTTCGCACTGGCCAGTTGATGTTTCGCACGATCTCGACGAGGTGCTTGCCGAGAGCGATGTGTTGTATATGTTGCGCCTCCAAAGTGAGCGCATGGCCCAAGGACACGTGCCAACTCTGCGTGAATATAGCGAGCAATATGGTTTGACGCAAAAGCGCGTGATGGGTCTGCGATCGAACGCGATCGTAATGCACCCTGGACCGATGAATCGTGGTGTTGAAATGCAAATTGATCCTTCGGATGTAAAGAATTCGTTGATTCATCGCCAAGTTGCCAACGGGGTGTCCGTGCGCATGGCCGTGCTGTTTGAACTTCTTGGCAGCGGATCAAACCTCGGAGGCCAAGCATGAGCGACTCGATTGTGATCAAGAATGCAACGATCATCAATCGCACGTCGCAACTCGTGGCCGATGTGAAAATAGAAAATGGTTTTGTTGCCGAAGTCGGTAAAAATCTCAAAGGCGACACTCTGCTGGACGCATCAGGTTGCATCGTTAGTAGCGGTTTTGTTGATCTACATGCGCACTTGCGTGAACCAGGCAAAGAAGAAGCAGAGACAATTGAGACTGGCAGTCGTGCCGGCGCACTAGGCGGGTATACGGCGCTAGTGGCGATGCCGAACACTGATCCGCCACAAGATTCGGTCGCCGTGATCGACTTCGTGCGCGAGCAAGGCAAGCGTGCGGGCCTAGTCGATGTTGTGCCGAGTGGATGCATCACACTTGGACGTCACGGCGAATCGCTCGCGCCGATGGCCGAGTTGGCTCAGGCGGGAGTGACTTTGTTTACCGACGACGGAAACGGAGTTCAAGATGCTGCGTTGATGCGTCGCGCCCTCGAATACGCCAAGGGTCTTGGAGTGACACTGGCCCAACATTGTGAAGTCGCCGAACTAACCAAAGGCGCGGTGATGAATGAGTGTCGATGTTGCACCGATTTGGGTTTGCCTGGTTGGCCGGCAATCGCCGAAGAGTTGATGGTCTTTCGCGATATCGAACTAGTGCGAATCACGGGTGCGTCGATGCACTTTTTGCATCTTTCCACAAAGCGCAGCGTCGAGTTGGTGCGGGCGGGTAAACGAGACGGTTTGCCGATAACTGCCGAAGTTACGCCGCATCACTTGTCGCTGACCGAAGAACTGCTCAGCTCGTACAATCCGGTGTTCAAAGTGAATCCACCGTTGCGTTCGACTAGCGATATTCAGGCGTTGAAAGCCGGTCTGCTGGACGGCACGATCGATGCGATTGCAACCGATCACGCGCCGCACCCGCGTCGAGATAAAGAAATGTCTCTAGATATGGCACCACCCGGAATGTTGGGTCTTGAGACGGCACTCGGAGTGGTTCTGGCCGAGGGTGCTTGCGAGATTCGAGACATTGTTGCGTTGATGAGTTGGAACCCGGCAAAAATTGCACGCATCGACAAAGCCCATGGCTGCGATGTGGCCGTGGGCAATAAAGCCAACCTTTGCGTATTTGATCCTGAACTAACTTGGAGCATCGACATCAATCGTCTCGCCAGCAAAAGTGTGAATACACCATATTTGGGTCGCACGTTGCGCGGAAGAGTTCGCCACACAATTTTCAACGGTTTGCCAACGGTGATTGACGGTCAAGCACAAAGATGACACGCAAAATAAGACCAGCGGCACTCGTTCTAAAAGATGGCACAGTTTTTGAGGGAGAAGCGATAGGTGCCGGTGCTTCCGAACTATCAGCGCCGGTAATCGCCCGGGGTGAAGTCGTGTTTCACACGGGCCTTTCGGGATATCAAGAAATTTTAACCGATCCTTCGTATGCGGGTCAGATAATTACTTTCACGACACCTCATATAGGCAACTACGGCACGGCGGCGACAGACAACGAGTCGGCAAAAGTTTTCGCACGCGGAGTGATCGTTCGAGAACTTTCTCGTCGTCGCAGCAATTGGCGCAGTGATGATTCGCTGGATTCATTTTTAAAGCAACACCAAGTTTCGGGGATTGCTGGCATCGACACTCGCAAATTGACGCGGGTGTTGCGCGAATCCGGGGCGATGCCGGGAGCATTCGGCACTGCTACTGAGTCTGAGTTGCGCAAGGCTGCTCTGAGCGAAAAGGGCACTGCTGGCAGAAATTTGATCGCCCAAGTAACGACCACCAAGAGTTTTATTCACGGTTCGGGCAAGTTGAAGGTCGTCGCGTTCGACTACGGGATCAAAACGACGATGTTGAATTGTCTGGGTGAGTTTGCGACCGTGCATGTCGTGCCGGCGACCACGAGCGCCAGCGATGTGATGGCATTGTCGCCGAATGGAATATTTCTCTCAAATGGGCCAGGAGATCCTGAAATGGTGCATGGAGCACCCGCAACGATTCGCGGACTGCTGGGTACCGGCGTGGCGATGTTCGGCATTTGTCTGGGTCATCAGCTGATGGCCCTGGCACTTGGTGGCAAAACTTTTAAGTTGCCCTTCGGACATCATGGGGCGAATCACCCCGTGCGCAATCTGGCGACCAACACGGTCGAGATCACCAGCCAGAACCATAATTTTTGCGTTGATGCAGACTCATTGGCGACAAAGGCAGAGGTCACGCATGTCAACCTCAATGACAATACGAACGAAGGAATGAAGGTGCTTGGGGCGAACGCCTTCAGTGTGCAATATCACCCCGAAGCCGGACCAGGCCCGCATGACAGTCGTTATTTATTCGCTGAATTCGTCGCCCGCATGGAAGCCAAGTAATGCCAAGACGAAACGACATCAAATCAATTTTAGTTCTGGGATCGGGACCAATTGTGATTGGTCAGGCTTGCGAGTTCGATTATTCGGGTACCCAGGCGTGTCGAGTCTTGCGGGCAGAGGGTTATCGCGTGATTCTTGCCAATTCAAATCCGGCGACGATTATGACCGACCCTGATTTTGCCGACCGAACTTATATCGAGCCGCTAACTCCTGACTTCATTGAAAAAATAATCGAGCGCGAAAAGCCTGACGCAGTGTTGCCAACATTAGGCGGGCAGACTGCGCTCAATCTGGCAATGGATTTGTTCGCACGAGGCAAAGTTGGTGTGCCAGGAACCCCCGAACTGATCGGCGCAAATGCCGAGGCCATCGCAACCGCCGAAGATCGTGGCAAATTCAAACAGGCGATGATTGAAATTGGTTTGAGTGTGCCGCTGTCGGGCATCGCCCATACGCTGCCCGAAGCGCAAAAGATTTTGAAAGAAATCGGTCTGCCCGTGATTATTCGTCCTGCTTACATTTTGGGTGGTCGGGGTACGGGCATTGCCCACACACCAGAAGAGTTCAAGTCGGTGGTTAAAAATGGTCTTGCCGCAAGCCCTATTTCTGAAGTGTTGATTGAAACTTCAATCGTCGGTTGGAAAGAATTTGAACTCGAGGTGATGCGCGATCGAAATGACAATTGCGTGATCATCTGCTCAATTGAAAACGTCGATGCAATGGGCGTGCATACCGGTGACTCGATCACGGTTGCGCCAGCAATGACGCTCTCGGATGTCGAATATCAAAAGATGCGGGACGCCGCTTTTGCCTGCATTCGCCGAGTGGGTGTTGAAACTGGCGGATCAAATGTGCAGTTCGCGGTCAACCCGACGACAGGAGAGCAAGTTGTGATCGAAATGAACCCGCGAGTTTCACGAAGTTCGGCACTGGCTTCAAAGGCCACTGGTTTCCCGATTGCCAAGATCGCCGCAAAACTTGCGGTCGGCTACACGCTCGACGAAATATCCAATGACATCACCAAAAAAACACCCGCAAGTTTTGAACCGACAATCGACTATGTCGTGGTCAAGATACCGCGATGGGCATTCGAGAAGTTTCCCGGTACATCCGGAGTGCTTGGCACGCAAATGCAGAGCGTCGGAGAGGCGATGGCAATCGGCCGAACATTCGCCGAGAGTTTGCAAAAGGCTCTGCGTTCTTTGGAGATCGGTCGATTCGGACTCAATTGCGACCCGGGTGAGCAGATCTTTGAAACCATTTCAGACGAAGAGTTGTTGAATCTGATCGCGATACCGACCCCTGAGAGAATTTTTCAGATCGGAGAGTGCCTACGACGAAAAATGTCGGTCGAAGAAGTCGCCGATTCGTGCAAATTCGACCCATGGTTCGTGGATCAAATGCTGTCGATTGTCGAAGAGCGAGAGCACCTGGCGACAACTTCGCTGACTGCGATGAACAAGTCGGATTGGGTGCGTGCAAAGCGCATGGGTTTCGCCGATGCCCAGTTGGCATGGCTGTGGAACACCAGCGAGCAACAGGTTCGTGCGGCGAGGTTGCAGGCCGGCGTTCGTCCCGTGTACAAAGCCGTGGATACGTGTAGCGCCGAGTTCTCGGCCTTGACTCCGTATCACTATTCGACCTATGAAGATGAGTCCGAGATTCGCGCCACGACCAAAGAGTCAGTAATTATTTTGGGCAGTGGCCCAAACCGAATCGGCCAGGGCATCGAATTTGATTATTGCTGCGTGCATGCCAGTTTTGCCCTGCGAGATGCAGGTTTTGAAACGATAATGCTGAACTGCAACCCGGAAACTGTTTCGACCGACTACGACACGTCTGACAAACTTTATTTCGAGCCGTTGACTCACGAAGACGTGATGAATGTGATCGAGGCAGAGACGGCATCTTCTGGTGTCGCACCAAAAGTGATCGTCGGTCTGGGTGGTCAGACACCGCTGAAGTTGGCTTCGAGACTGCCCAGCAACTTGATTGCTGGCACCAATAGTCGGAGCATCGATGTCGCCGAAGATCGCGAAAAATGGAGCGCCCTTTGCGAATCGCTGGCGATCACCCAGCCCCCTGGTGGCACGGCGCGCAATTTAGATCAGGCGATCGAGATTGCCAACAGAATTGGCTATCCAGTTTTGGTGCGACCAAGTTATGTTTTGGGTGGGCGAGCGATGCAAATCGTGCATGATCAACAACATCTGCAAAAAGCGATGCTTGAAATGGATAAAGATGGCTCGCTCGGACGAGAGGGTGGACTGTCGGCTGAACGCCCCGTACTTGTCGACAGATTTTTGGAGGACGCAACCGAAGTCGATGTCGATGCAATCAGAGACTCGACCAACGAAGTTCTGATTGGCGGCGTGATGGAGCACGTTGAACAAGCAGGGGTGCACTCAGGCGATTCGGCTTGCACGATTCCACCCGTAACTCTGGCCAAGTCGATAGTCGATGAGATTGAAGCAACCGTCACCAAGATCGCCAGCGCTCTGGATGTGATTGGTCTGATCAATGTGCAGTTTGCGGTGACTGGAGAGTCTGTTTATGTAATTGAGGCCAACCCCCGTGCTAGTCGCACCGTGCCGTTCGTCGCCAAGGCGACAGGTGTGCCATTGGTGAAAGTCGCCAGTCGGGTGATGTTGGGGGCGACACTGGGTCAGTTGCGCCAAGAAGGTCTTTTGTCGGCACGCGTATCGGGCCAGCATGTCTCGGTCAAAGAAGCAGTTCTACCGTTCAATCGTTTTTCTGAAGTTGATACGGCGTTGGGGCCAGAGATGCGTTCAACCGGTGAGGTCATGGGAATCGACGATTCATTCGCCAGAGCATTCGCCAAGGCCCAGTTTGCCGCCGGCACGACGCTGCCCGAAAGCGGATTGGTCTTCGTGTCGCTCAACGACCGAGACAAGAGCGGCGGGGTCGAAGTCGTCAAAGGTTTGAGTTCGCTCGGATTGAAAGTCGCGGCGACTTCGGGCACGGCCAAATATTTGACAAGTCATGGCTGCGAAGTGACTCGTATCGTCAGCAAGTTCTCGGAGCGGTCAACTGGTGAAAAAAATATCGACGACGCCGTCAAATTAATCGAAGCAGGAGAAATCGTTCTTGTGATCAACACCCCGCGCGGTTATGGCACTCGCAGCGATGGAGAAGCAATTCGTAAAGCGGCCAACAATTGTCGTGTTTCTGTCGTCACGACTTTGAGTGCCGCAAGCGCGGCGGTGCACGGCATGATCGAACGACAAAACCGACCATTCACGGTCAAGTCGCTGCAAGAATTTCACGCCAGATAATGAAACGCGACCCGATTTCGATCGGCACAGTCGAACTTGCCCAACCAATCTTGACGGCGTCGGGCACCGCTGGTTATGGTGCCGAGTTCGACGCATACTTTCCGTTGCGTGAGATTGGTGCCGTCGTCACCAAATCAGTTGCGCATTTTGAATGGCCGGGCAACGCAGCACCACGACTTCATCCGACAAATTCAGGGATGCTCAATAGTGTCGGGCTTCAAGGTGGTGGTGTACGAAGTTTCATCGAAAATGATTTAGTCGCTTTAGAACGTGCGCAGGCAAAAGTTGTTGCCAGCATCTGGGGGCACAGCATCGACGACTATCTTCAGGTGGCGAGAATTTTGGCTGATGTGCGTGACCGTGTTGTAGCAATTGAAGTGAATCTTTCGTGTCCGAACCTGGGTGGCGACCATGCGATGTTCAGTCACGATGCAACCTTGAGCGCCAAAGTGATCGAAGCGTGTCAAGTTTCTGGTTTGCCATTGTGGGCAAAGTTGAGTCCGAATACCTCGCAACTCGTAGACATCGCACGCGCAGTTTGGTCGGCAGGCGCTCAGGCAGTGACTCTGGTGAATACGGTGATTGGCATGGCGATAGACACTGAAACGGGGTTGCCGATTCTGGGCAATCTTCGCGGGGGCTTATCTGGGTCGGCGATTCATCCGATAGCCGTTCGATGTATTTACGACGTGCGAGCGGCTTTGCCCGAATTAAAAATAATTGGTGCAGGGGGAGTGACATCAGCCGAGACGGCGGTCGAATTGATGCTTGCTGGCGCCGATGCCGTGCAGGTGGGCACCGCTACATTTGCCAATCCGAAAGCACCGTTCAAGATTTTGAAACAACTAACCAAGTGGGCCGACGCACGTGGCATCACAGACTGGTCGGGGATCACATCGGCTGCTCACCGGGGCGGATTGAAGTTCTGAAGCGTCGGACGCGCTTGCACAAAAAGAGTCAATATTCGCGCAACTAGAATAGGTCAATGGCAACGACGTCTGAAGGTACGGCTACTCGCGATTTGGCGATTGCCGGCGCTGCATCGATGCGTCAGCAAATGAACCAGATTCTCCGCGAAATTTCTGAAGGCAAATTCAGCATTGATTCGATTTTCAAAACAGATGGCAACCCGGCACTGAATCAACTTTATGTGCTGAAGGTTCTAGAAAGGTTCGCCAGCATTGGCAAGGTGCGCGCCCGAAGCGGGTTGGATGCTTTGAAGATCTCTCATAAGTGTCGATTTTCAAGTCTCGAATCTCGTCAGCGTGAGGCGTTGATCAAAGAGTTCGCACAATGAGCACCGACCACACCTCACTTGTAGTTGTGGTTTCGGGTCCTGGTGGTGTCGGCAAAAGTACGATCGTCGAAAAACTTGTTGCTCGTGATGCCCAACTTTGGTTGAGTCGTTCATGGACGACCAGAGAGCGACGCCAGGGTGAAGCGTTGGATGCGTACAATTTCGTCAGCCGCAAAGATTTCGAGGACAATATCGCTCGTGATGGTTTTTTGGAGTGGACCGACTTCCTTGGCAATCTTTACGGCACACCAACTCCAAATCCACCCAAAGGGCGCGACACAGTTCTCGAAATCGAGGTCGATGGGGCACAACAAGTCAAACGAATCAACATCAGGGCGCTGTTGCTTTTTGTCTTGCCGCCATCACGTCAAGAGCAAAAGGCACGACTGCGAGGTCGCGGTGATCCTGACCAAAAAGTCGAAAAACGCCTGCGCAAAGCCGAACAAGAAGAACCCGTGGGTAGGGCGATTGCTGATTATGTAATCGTCAATGATGACCTTGACTCAACGGTCGAAGAGATGAGTCGGATCATCGCCTACGAGCGAAAACAGCGCACTACGAGTTAGATATACGGCTATACTCAATAGCCGCAAGCCGAGCCAAATTTGATCGTCTTGTGATTGATGCCAGGAGGCAAAAGTGACGACAGATGACACGATGATGAACCCAGCAATCGAGTCGCTGATGGGTCAAACTGGCTCCAAATTTTCACTAGTGACACTCTCGGCACGCAGGGCACGCGAGATTAACTCATATTTCAACCAACTCGGCGATGGTCTCGGCAACATGGTGCCACCACAAGTTAGTTCGACGGCGCGCAAGCCACTCTCGATCAGTTTCGAAGAAATCGCCTGCGGCAAGATTCAACTTGTCGCCAAAACAATCGAAGAAGTGCTCGCCGAGAATGAGGCTGTAGCCGCGGCCGAGAGACAAGCGGAGCTTGACGCAACGCAAGATTCGGCTACCGAGCAACCCGCCGAGTAAGTAGTCTCGGTCAATGAAAAAATATTCGTTTACCTCTGAAAGTGTGACCGAGGGTCACCCCGACAAGATGGCCGATCAGATTTCTGATGCGGTGCTTGATGCAATTTTGGCTGAAGATGCGAACGGCCGAGTCGCCTGCGAAACTTTGCTAACGACGGGTCTATGCGTGGTTGCCGGAGAGATCACGACCAGTGCCTACGTTGATATTCCAAAAATTGCCCGCGAAGTAATCAAGGGCATCGGTTACGACAATGCGCTTTACGGTTTTGACGGCAACACCTGCGGAGTAATCGTCAGTATCGACGAGCAGAGTCCGAATATTGCAAAAGGTGTCGATGTCAGCGAAGAGATTCGTGCAGGCAAAAGCGGTGAAGACAAATTGAACAGCCAGGGTGCCGGCGACCAGGGAATGATGTTCGGTTATGCCTGCACAGAGACTGCCGATCTAATGCCGCTTCCGATTTGGTTGGCGCACCGCATGGCAGAAAAACTCGCAGAGGTTCGCAAGTCTGGTGCAATTCCGTATTTGCGACCAGACGGCAAAACTCAAGTGACATTTGATTACGAAAATGGTGTGCCCGTGCGATTGCGCACGGTTTTGATTTCGACCCAACATGCTGACGGCATAAATCGTGACACCGTCATTCGCCCTGATCTAATTGAGCAGGTGATTCGCCCGGTGATTCCGGCGCAGTTCGCAAAAGACGACTATGCCGTTTATGTCAACCCAACCGGAGAGTTCGTAAAAGGTGGACCGCACGCCGACACAGGTCTGACCGGGCGCAAAATTATTGTCGATACATATGGTGGCATGGGCCGACACGGTGGTGGCGCATTCAGCGGCAAAGATCCGACAAAAGTAGACCGCTCGGCTGCTTACGCGGCGCGATGGGTCGCCAAGCATGTTGTGGCATCGGGTGCCGCCAAGCGGTGTGAGTTGCAAGTGGCCTACGCCATCGGCATGGCTCATCCAGTGAGTATTTTCGTTGAAACATTCGGAACGAACGCGGTTGATGAAGCATTGATCGAGACAGCAGTTCGAGAAATTTTCGACCTTCGCCCGGCGGCAATTTTGCGCGATCTTGAACTCAAGCGACCGATCTATCAAAAGACCGCCGCCTATGGTCACTTTGGTCGCAATGAACCCAACTTCACATGGGAGAAACTGTCTCGGCTTAAAGAGTTCAAGGCAGCAGTCAAACTCTGATTCAAACCGCGGTGCCCCTTGTTCGGGTGGCGCGAGTCGTGCCCGACGTAACCGGGGTTGACAAGACTTTTGATTATTTGGTGCCAGAGGCTCTCAAAGATCAGGTCAAAGTTGGTGTGCGTGTGCGCGTGCCATTGCATGGACGAAATGTCGCGGGGTGGGTGGTTGAAATAGGCGAGCCAAGCGTTGGGTTGGCGATCAGCAAGATTCGCAGCGTGATAAAAGTTCTTGGTTTGGGTGCCACTCAAGAAATAGTTGATCTTGCGAATTGGGCCAACAAGCGCTGGGTCGGTCGTCTTCGATCGTTTATCTCAACGGCGGCACCCGACACGCTGATCACAAAAGTTCCATCTGCGCTGTATATGCCGCGGGCGGTGCAGTTCGCCTCGGGGGCAGTTGAGTCTTTGAAAAAATTTGGTAGCGGATTGATCACGGTTGCACCGCTGACAAATTTGGCGACCATAGTCAGTGCGATTGCCTGCGACGGGCCGACAATCGTCATCTTGCCATCGCAAAATCGAGTCAAACTTTTGGCCGCAACGCTAAAAGCGAACGACTTCTCGGTTGCGCAATGGCCCCAAGATTGGGCGTTGGCATTGGGCGGGGTAGATGTTGTCGTCGGAACTCGAAGTGCCGTGTGGGCACCAGTCGAAAAGTTCTCGAGCATCATCGTCGTGGATGAGCACGATGACTCGTTGCAAGAAGAACGCAGTCCGAGTTGGCATGCGCGAGATGTGGCAATTGAGCGAGCCGAGAGAAATGACGCTCGATGCGTCTTGCTTTCACCGATACCGTCACTTGTGGCTCGCGATTGGGCAGGCGAGCGGGTTGTGTTCGACGCACAGAAGCCGTGGCCGAAAATAATGCTGATCGATCGCAACAAGGACGAGCAGTGGAGTCGTTCATTGATTTCTTCCGAGTTGATCGCAGAGTTGCGTGACAAATCTCGCAAGGTTGTTTGTGTCTATAACACGAAGGGGCGAGCACGATTGATCGCTTGTGGGTCGTGCCGCAACATATTGCGCTGTGAAAAATGTGATGCGGCCCTCGTACAGCGCGACCAAACAAATCTTGATTGCCCACGTTGTGGCGAATCTCGGCCAGTTATCTGCCAATCCTGTGGTTCTGGTAGTTGTGCAGTGGTCAAACCAGGAGTGAGTCGGTTGCGCGAAGAACTTGAAGCGGCAGCCAATCGATCGGTTGTCGAGGTGACCTCAACCTCAGAAAATGTCAACCAACGAAGCGGTGTCTTTGTCGGTACCGAGGCGGTGTTACATCGGGTGCAATCTGCAGACACGGTCGTTTTTTTGGATATTGATTCTGAACTACTCGCACCAAGGTATCGGGCTAGTGAAATCGTTACGACGTTGATCGTGCATGCGGCCCGGCTAGTTGGCAGATCAGAAAGTGAGCCACGACTTCTTTTTCAAACTCATACCCCAGAGAATCAACTTCTGCAGGGTTTGCTGAACGGAGATCTGAAAGCATATTTTGCGACCGATTCGGCACGACGCCAGATGCTGAAGTTTCCCCCGTTTGGTTCGATCGCCCAAGTTTCAGGCAAGGGCACCAGGGCATTTCTCGAATCGCTGGGCGAGACGCTCGAATATTCATCCGTTGTGCAAACCGTGATAAAAGACACAGAGTCAGGTTTGGTTCGCGCGCGAAATTGGCAAGAGTTAACCGATGTTCTGACGACAGCAAAACGACCTGCGAAGTCACGACTAGTAATTCATGTAGATCCGCCTCGCGTGTAGGGGCGAATAGAACTTTTGTATTCGTGTTTTCGGTAGTCTTATCAAGGTGAGTTACGACATTCGAACCTTCGGTGACCCCGTGTTGAAGACGTGTGCTGCTGAAATCACGAACATCGATGCCAAACTCGTCAAACTCACTGACGAGATGTTCGATGTGATGTATCAGGCACCAGGTCTGGGTCTGGCCGCACCTCAAATTGGTGTACAAAAACAATTGTTCGTCTACGACGTCGACGACTCGCGACATGTTTTGATCAACCCAAAAATCGTCGAGTCGAGCGGCGAGTGGGTTTACGACGAAGGGTGTCTGTCAATTCCGGGTCTGTATGTCGAGATGTTGCGCCCGAAATTGGTGCTGGTTGAAGCCACGAATTTAGACGGCAACACGATTCAAATTGAGGCTGATGAATTGTTGGCAAGACTTTTTCAACATGAGATTGATCACTTGCAAGGGGTGTTGATGTTCGAACGAATGACACCCGACCAGAGAAAGCAAGCCCTTGCCGAATATCGAAGACGAGAACAGAATCCAGGTGAAAGCGAAGCGACGCACTTAAAACTGTCGTGACTAATCTTGCCGTGCTGCCCTTAGTTGGCGCATCGCACATCGTCTACTTTGGTACACCTGAGATCGCGGTGGCACCACTCGAAGCCTTGGTCGCAAGTGGTTGCGACGTTCAACTTGTCGTCACGCGACCCGATGTTCGTCGCGGTCGAGGAACCAGAACCACTGCCAGCCCCGTGAAAATTGCCGCACAAAGATTGGGCATCGCCGTTTCACATTTGCCGAATGATGCAATCGCCTTGGCGCAAAAAAATCAAAACCTGCTCGGTGTGGTTGTGGCTTACGGTGAATTGTTCAAGTCAGACCTATTGAGTGCCGTGCCGATGATCAACGTGCATTTTTCTTTGCTGCCACGTTGGCGCGGCGCCGCACCAGTTGAGCGAGCGATTTTGGCGGGGGATACGAAAACCGGGGTGTGCATCATGCGAGTGGTTGAAAAACTCGACGAGGGTGAAGTCTTTGCGCGCGACGAAGTTCAGATTGACGAGACGGATGACGCAGATTCGCTCGGACTGAAACTGAATGCTATGGCGATCAAATTGTTGTTGTTCACGGTAAAGAATGGTTGCCGAGACGGAGTTGAACAAAGCGGTGAGGTGGTTTACGCAAAGAAAATCAAGACAACCGACCTGCAAATAAATTGGCAGACGCCGGCAGTCCAAGTAGTTCGCCAAGTGCGAGTTGGTGGCACGTTTACGACGATTAATCACAAGCGGTTGAAGATTGTGCGCGCCAAGGTGTCATCAATTCAGGCGCTGGGCAAACTGCCCGGACAAATTTGCGACTTGACGAACGTGAGTTGTGTCGTGGCAACCACAGATGGTGCAGTTTCACTGACCGAGGTTCAACCCGAAGGCAAAGCAGTTATGAAGGTCGAAGAGTGGATGAACGGTGCTCGGCTTAGCGAGCAATCAAGGTTTGAATAAAACTTTGGTTATTCAGGTTGTTCTGCGCTGGTCAGTTTGACATATACCAAGCGGATGTTGGCGAGCGCATCTTTGAAAGTGCCGTGGTCGGCGCCGAGCCGACTGCCAAGATTGTCGACAACTGCCGCGAGTGCATCAATTGCCAAGCGAGCATCATCAAATCTTGGCGGGTTGGCACCCAGATGGATCGCAGCCAATTCGTATAGACCGACGACATGATTAGCCACCACAACGCTGGCGGGTGTTTCGGCGAGTCGGGCTCGCGCTTCGGCCATAGCCTTTTCTTGTTCGGGGGTGGGGTTGTCTGACATTTGCGCTACCATTATGCCTCAGTAATTGTTTGGGTTTATATCTTTTCGGTTACTACAGCAAAAGTGGAAACTAGTTTCCCACCTTGCCACAAGTTTTACGAAGTTCGAAAGTTGGAACTGAGTTGCTTAGTGCGTCTGGGTCGACTGTTTGCAGTGGCGATGCCACCGCTGGCCTCGACTCGCGCCTGGCAACAAAGCCAACTCTTGAGCGTCGGGTTTTATCTATTACATAAGAGGAGGCACAGCCGCTTGTCAAGCAGTGAAAAGTCATAGCACCGCCAATTAATGAACCGCGCTACAACGAGAGAATTCGAGCCAAACAGGTTCGACTTGTTGACGCAGATGGATCACAAGTTGGAGTCGTCAGTATCGAAGATGCACTTGAGCGATCACGCAGGGCCGATTTAGACCTTGTTGAAGTTGCTCCGTTAGCAGAGCCACCCGTATGCCGGATTATGGACTACGGAAAGTTCCGCTACGAAGAGGCTCAGAGATTGAAAGAGTCCCGCAAAAAAACGGTGCAGATCACGATGAAGGAAGTCAAGTTCAAGCCGAAGATCGCCAAAGGCGACTTTGACACCAAGGTGCGTCACATGCTCGAGTTTCTCGACGAAGGCCACAAGGTGAAAGTCACTTTGCAATTCAGAGGGCGAGAAATGGCCCACCCCGAATTGGGATCGAAAATTTTGGATGCCGTGATCGAGCAACTCGGTCCGATCGCCAAAGTTGACACCCCCCATCGACTCGAAGGACGGAATATGTCGATGGTTCTTTCACCAGACAAAAAAGCAGCCAAGCGCTCGAATCTAAAACCGGCTTCAGCAAAACCTGTCGTCGCCAAACCAACCAATATTTCGAATATCACAACCGAAACGGAGACACAAAATGCCAAAGATGAAAACATCCAAGACAGCCAAAAAGCGATTTAAGAAAACAGGCACCGGCAAACTTCGTCGTCAGCAGTCGATGCGTCAGCATTTGTTCGAGCACAAGTCGAGCGAGCGTACGCGTCGTCTTGACGGCTCGGTTGACGTGCATACTGGCGATGTAAAGCGGATCAAGCGTCTGCTTGCCGAACGGTAAGCCGAGTAAAAAAGTTTTTATCCAAACCTAAATGAGAGGAAACGAAGATGGCCAGAGTTAAACGTGCCGTTCATGCCCGCAAAAAGCACAGGGCAATTCTTGAAAAAGCAAAGGGTTACTACGGAGACCGCAGTCGCACTTTTCGATCGGCTAACGAGCAGGTATTGCACTCGGGGCAATATGCATTTCGTGACCGTCGTGCGAAGAAGGGTGAGTTTCGCAGTTTGTGGATTCAACGGATCAACGCTGGTTGTCGGATGCACGACATGAGCTATAGCCGCTTCGTCGCAGGTTTATCTGCAGCCGGCGTCACCGTGGATCGAAAGATCCTGGCTGACCTTGCCGTGCACGACGAAAAGGCGTTCGCCAAATTAGTCGAAACCGCAAAGGGCGCGCTCGTCTGAGTCTTTTGCCACTCGCGTTCACGAGCAATCGGGTTCAGCGATTGCGCAGACTTGTAAGCGATAAATCAGAACGAGCGCAAGAAAGAGCGTTCGTGGTCGAGGGGGCCACGCTGATCGACGAAGCAATTCGTGCGGGATGGCGGATCGAATCACAGTTTGTTGCGCCGGGTGCCGTTGCTTGTTCGGGTGCGGGCAGTGCGGTCAATGATTTGGCAGCAGGGGTAATGGAGCGAGTCGCATCGACCGCGACCCCTCAACCGGTGATTGCGATCGCGCTGAAGCAAGATCGTGACCTCAACGAATTGAAAACAAATGAAAACACTTGGGTCGTGGTTGCCGACAAGATTTCTGACCCAGGCAATTTGGGCACGATATTGCGCTCTGCCGAAGCAGCAGGTGCGAGTGGGGTATTGCTAACAAGTGGCACGGTGGATGCATTCAGTCCGAAGGTCGTGCGGGCATCAGCGGGCGCGATCTTTAACATCCCCGTATATGAATCGGTGAATCTTGATCAAGTCGGTGAACTCGGGTTCAAACTTTGGGGATCTTCGAGCCATCAGCTTGAAAAGTCGATTGATTTTGCGCAAGCCGATCTCTCGGGTCGAGTGGCAATTGTGTTGGGCAACGAGTCACATGGACTTTCGCTGAATACCAATCTGGATGGATGGCTGACGATTGCGCATGCTGGACGTGGTGAGAGCCTGAATGTAGCGATGGCCGCGACGTTGTTGTGTTTTGAAGCGAAGCGTCAACACGATAAGTAGCCCCAGCCAGAACTGGCGGACGACTAAAGTTAGATAACGATGTCTGAGCAAAACACGGTCGGCGCAATCAGCCAGGCAATCGAGACGGCCCGTGACGCAGCATTGCAAGCGATCAAAAGTGTCTCAGACTTGGATGCTTTACGGGCTTTGGGCGTTGAACTAAACAAAAAGGAAAGCCTGCTCAACAGTTTTAAAAGCGACATGGGCAAACTCTCGTTGGTCGAAGATAAGCGCACGATCGGTCAGCTTTTGAATGCCGCCGCGACACTGATTTCGGCGGCGATTGAGACGCGCACGACCGAATTTACCGAACTTGAAATTTCTAATCGCATCGCTCGTGAATCTCTTGACCTGACCGAGTTGCTTACTCAGCGTCGGCGTGGACACAGCCACATTGTGACCCAGGCAACGCAAAGACTTGAGGATGTATTCGTCGGGCTCGGTTTTCAGATCGCCGAAGGTCCGGAGGTCGAAACTGATTTCAACAATTTTGAGGCGTTGAACATGCCCAAATCGCACCCCGCGCGTTCTGAATTTGACACCATGTTTCTTGAATACGGCGAGCCCGGTTCGGTTTTGTTGCGTACCCATACTTCGCCGGTACAGATTCGCGTGATGAAGTCCTGGAAGCCACCGATCTATGCGATCATGCCAGGTCGTGTTTTTCGCCGTGACACGCCCGACGCAACGCACATGCCGGTGTTCCATCAAATTGAAGGTTTGGTCATCGATCGTGGCATAACTTTCGCCCATCTGGCCGGAACGATTGAAGCGTTCACGAAAGCATTCTTTGGCGAAGACTTTTCTAGTCGCCTGCGTCCGTCGTTTTTCCCGTTCACTGAGCCGAGTGCCGAGTTTGATATTCGTCGTGCCGACGGTGAGTGGATAGAACTAGGTGGCTGCGGCATGGTCCACCCGAATGTTTTGCTTAGTGGGGGTATCGACCCTGAAGAATTCACTGGCTTCGCATTTGGATTCGGCATCGATCGGATGGCCAAAGAACGGCACAAGGTCGGAGATATTCGTGAAATGTACACGAACGACCTGCGATTTCTGAGGCAGTTCTAGTGAAGATTCTTAACTCGTGGTTGAACGATTTTGGTGCGTTCGGCACGAATGTCGAGAAACTTTCGACAGCGATGACCAGCCTAGGTTTGGCTGTCGATTCGCTGACTCAAGTTGACACGCCGATCAAAGGCGTTGTTGTGGCGAAAGTTTTGCGAACCGAGCGTCACCCTGATGCGGCGAAAGTTCATCGTGTTTATGTCGACGCAGGCGATGGCCAAGAGTTGCATGTGTGGTGTGGGGCGTTCAACATGAAATCAGGTGATCTGATTCCCTTGGCGACCTTGGGCACGACCATGCCGGACGGGCGCCTGATCACCCCGCGCGGGATACTCGGTATCGAAAGTCATGGAATGCTTTGTTCTGGAACCGAATTGGGCTTGACCACCGATGCTGACGGCATTTTGATTCTGCCGAAAGATTTGAAGCTCGGCAAAGATGTGTTCTCTGCGCTCGAGATCAAGAGCGATTGCGTTTTTGATTTGGATGTGACACGCAATCGACCTGACTGCAATGGTTACCTCGGTGTTGCTCGTGATCTTGGCGCGCATTTGCGAGTCAAAATCGCCGCGCCGATTGGTGACAAAGTCAAAAAAGGTGCGACCCGCTCAATCAAAGTGATGATCGCCGACAAAAAGTGTTGTGCCCGATACAACATGACAGTTATGTCTGGTGTCGTCGTCGGCGAATCACCGAATTGGATTGCACGACGTCTGACAAATTGCGGCATGCGACCGATCAACAATGTCGTCGATGCGTCGAACATGGTAATGCTTGAATTGAATCAGCCGACCCACGCCTTTGATGCCGAAAAAGTGAATAATGGTTTCAAGATTCGTTGCGCTCGTTCTGGTGAAACACTGGTGACGCTCGACGGTCAGACTCGCGCACTTGAAACGACCGACCTTTTGATCTGCGACGGTAAAGACAACCCGATTGGGTTAGCCGGCGTGATGGGCGGCGCCGCGACTGAAATCAGCGGGCAAACACAAACCGTGGCACTCGAAACCGCGTGGTTTGAAGGCTCGGGTATTGCGCGAACCGCGACACGACTCGGCTTGCGATCTGAAGCGTCGATGCGTTTTGAGCGTGGTGTCGACCCGCATGGCATCGATCATGCAGTGAGCCGTTTCGCGTTTTTGTTGCGCGAGTCCTGCCCGAATTTGGTCGTGCACAGTGGTGCAAGCGATGTAAAAGAAAAAACGCTGCCTGCGAAACAAAGAGTTGTGGCGCTACGACTTGCTCAAGTGAATCGCGTTTTGGGCACCAAACTTACGACAAAGGCCATATCCGTGATCTTGGCCAGGATCGGGTTTGCGACCAAGTCGGTTTCAGGTGCGAAAATACCAAGTTTGAAGATTGCGGTACCTTCGTGGCGACCCGATTGTGAATCAGAGATCGATCTTGTCGAAGAAGTTGCTCGACATTACGGATATGACCAACTTGGCAAAGTCGTGCCACAATCCACGATGCACGGGCGACTGTCGCCACTGCAGCAACGGCGTCGCGATCTTCGGGACGTAGTGCTGAGCATGGGTCTGAGCGAGGCGATGCCGAACCCCTTTTTGGCGCCGGGCGATTTGACCAAGGCTGGATTGACCGAAGATAACGCGATTCGGCTGGCGAACCCGCTGGTGTTCGAAGAAAGCATCTTGCGCACTTCACTACGACCCGGTTTGCTGAAAGCAATCGGCTACAACATTTCGCATCGAACATCAGACATCCTGCTGTTTGAACTGGGTCATGTCTACCCATCGGGCAAGGCCGACTCTGTTGATGGTTTGCCAGATGAATATGAATCGGTATGTCTCGTCGCCGTCGGTGAGACGAGTGCGCTCGCACTTGATTGGTGGAGTCAGTTGTCGAGTGTCATGAGTTTTGGCGCGCAATTAGATCAGAGCAGCGTCGAGCCCGGTTTCCACCCGAAGCGCAGTGCCACTTTGCGTCGAGGCAAACAGATTTTGGGTTGCGTCGGCGAAATCGATCCCCGTGTATTGGCTAAAAATCAAATCAATGCGACCGTCGCTTGTTTGGAACTCAACCTCTCGGTGTTGTTGTCTGAAACACCTCGGGTGGCCAACGCCAAGCCAGTGAGTCGCTTTCCAAGAAGTGATTTCGACCTGGCATTCGCGGTGCCGAACAGTCAAACTGCTGGGGCAGTGATCAAGGCGTTGCGTCAAGCGGGTGGCGTTGAACTAGTTGATCTCGAACTATTTGATGTTTATCGTGGCGCGGGTCTTGCTGATGATTCGCGCAGTTTGACTTTCAGATTGTGTCTGCAGGCCAGCGACCGTACTTTGACCGACGCCGAAGTAACCACAATTCGCCAACGGTGTTTAGACGCGGCGGCAAAACTTGGCGCACGATTGCGCGACTGATTCAACTCTTTTGGTGGGCAAGCAAGTTCTCATTGGCGACGGTAAACACGAGCGATGTAGCTGGTGCACGGTCGATAGCGAGTATTTGCGCTATCACGACCACGAGTGGGGAAGGCCAGTAGTCGACGACAGACTGATCTACGAAAAGATCTGCCTGGAGGGTTTTCAATCAGGCTTAAGTTGGCTGACGATATTGCGCAAACGTCCTGCATTCAGAGTCGCGTTCAAAAACTTTGAGCCCAAAGTGGTCGCAAAATTCACGAGCAGAGATGTCAAGCGCTTGATGTCAAATGCCGCCATCGTCAGGCACAGGGGCAAGATCGAAGCGACGATTCAAAATGCCAAGGCGACTTTGCATTTGCAGCACGAGTTTGGCTCGCTGGCGAAGTTCGTGTGGAGTTTTTGCCCGGAGAATCACGCCGGACAATCGCGGAAGGACCCAACAGGGCCAAGAGATATTCGTAGCCAGACGCTGGAGTCTGAGGCGATGTCCAAGGCCTTGCGCAAGATGGGTTTCAAGTTTGTCGGGCCGACAACGATGTACGCCGCGATGCAATCTCTTGGGGTTGTAAATGACCATTATTTAGGCTGCGCTTCACGCGAGAAGTGCGCCGATGCACGGGCAAAAGCCCTAAAAATGATGCTTGCATAAACATGCATTAAGCCGTATAATAATACATCTATGATTTCTGTGGGCATTTTGGGTGCGTCCGGCTTTGTCGGTGTAGAACTGCTCAGGCTTTGCGCCGCGCACCCCGAGTTTGAAGTCGTTTATGCCACTGGCGACTCGCAAGCAGGTGCGTTGGCGTCGACTTTGTATCCGAGTTTGACCACGGCCTATCCAAATTTGGTGTTTGACGAATATTCGTTGGATAAGGCCTTGAAATGCGATGTCGTCTTTCTGGCTTTGCCACACGAGGTCAGCCTGCAGATCGTGCCGCAACTAATCCACAAAATTCGATTAGTCGTTGACTGCAGCGCGGCTTTCAGGTTGAAGGATTCCACGCTTTATCCGACTTGGTATGGATTCGATCACGAACAGCCTGCAGAGTTAGAAGCCGCTGTCTACGGTTTGCCCGAGTTGTACCGCCAAGAGTTGAAGACGGCAAAGTTAATTGCTACGCCAGGTTGCTATGTGACGGCGGCGAGTTTGGCTCTTGCGCCGTTGGTCAAGGCGAAAGTGATCGCGACCACGGGTGTGATAGTTGATGCGGCTTCGGGTGTGTCGGGTGCGGGTCGAGCACTTAAAAATAGCAATTTGTTTTGTGTCGTGGACGAAGACTTCACCGCATACGGATTGCTTGATCACCGCCACACTCCAGAAATTGAGCAAGTTACAGGGGCACAAATCTTGTTCACCCCGCATCTTGCGCCGATGAATCGTGGCATTCTTGCGACTTGTTACGCCAGACCGATCGATGCTTCGAAAACGAGCACGGCTTCGTTGCTCGCAGTTTTGAGTCGAGCATATGCTCGCGAACCGTTTGTTGCGGTGCGACCCGCATCACCGTCGACAAAAGCGACACTGGGTTCGAATTCGGTGCATATTTCTGCGAGGTTCGATGAGCGAACCGGCTATGTCGTCGTGTTGTCGGCGATTGACAACTTGACCAAAGGCGCGGCAGGTGGTGCTGTGCAAGCGGCCAATGTTGCGCTTGGTCTCGATGAAACTTTTGGTTTGAGCAAAGTGGGCATGTACCCATGACGACACATGGACGCACGGCAATCGATCAGTCGGTGGTCGACTCTGCCCAAGTAGCAAACTTGTTGATTGAAGCGTTGCCGTACATTCAAAAATTTGCCGGCAAAACGGTGGTGGTCAAATATGGTGGCAACGCCATCGCGGGTGCGAATAGCGACGACGCGCTGGCTGCGTTTGCTCAGGACATTGCGTTGCTGCACGCTGTTGGGTTCAAGCCAGTAGTCGTGCACGGTGGTGGGCCGCAGATTTCGGCGATGATGGAGCGACTTGGCAAGAAGCCGACTTTTCACAATGGTCTGCGAGTTACCGACGCTGAAACGATGGAGATCGTCAGCATGGTGCTTCTGGGTACGGTGAACCCACAGTTGGTGTCGGCGATCAACCAACACGGCGCACCAGCGGTTGGGGTGTCTGGTCAGGATGCAAACATGTTTATTGCCACGCCCCATGATGCAGCATTGGGTTTTGTCGGTGAGATAACAAAAGTTGATGCGACGATCGTCAAAAAAATGCTCGCCGAATCGCAGGTGCCGGTCGTGGCGACGCTGGGCACAGACAACGCCGGTCAGGCCTACAACATCAACGCCGACACTGCGGCGGGTGCGCTGGCCGAGGCGCTCGGTGCGCAAAAGTTGATCTACATGACAGATATCGCCGGCGTGCGCAGCAACAAAGATGATGCGAATTCGCTGTTGCGTCAAGCCACGACCGTACAACTGCGTGCATTGCTCGGGTCTGGGGCAGTCGACGGGGGAATGATCCCAAAAATTGAGAGTTGCGTCTCGGCAATTGAGCGTGGCGTTTACCAAGCACACATTTTGGACGGAAGAATCGCCCACGTGTTGTTGCTCGAACTTTTTACAGACGCCGGAGTCGGCACGATGGTTTCGAAGGGCTAACGATCATTATGACGACAACACCAACCCACGCTTTTGCGAAAACCAAAACTGCGAACGCACTGCTGAATGCGCGACCATCTTGTCCGTTCATGCCCGTATTTGGCGCACCGCAAGTGATGTTTGAGCGTGGTCAGGGCACGCAGTTGTGGGACGTGAATGGCAAACGGTATCTAGATTTCTTGTGCGGAATCGCCGTGACGTCGCTTGGACACAGCAACCCAGTCGTCGCCGCGGCGATTGCACACCAGGCGAACACGCTGTTGCATGTCAGCAATTTTTTTGCAAACCCGGTCGCGACCCAAACTGCATTGATGGTCGACAAGTTGCTCAGCGAAGCCTGTGGCGAAAATGCCGGTTACGGTCAAGTTTTCTTCTGCAATTCTGGTGCTGAGGCCAACGAGGCAGGCATCAAATTGGCGCGTAAATTTGGTGGTCGTGGCAAACATGTCGTAGTTAGTGCGCTGGGCAGTTTTCACGGGCGAACTCTCGCGGCGCTGGCGGCAACCGGCCAACCTGAAAAGCACGAACCGTTCGCGCCGATGCCCGAAGGGTTTCGACATGTCGTGTTCAATGACATCTCGTCACTTGAGGCGGCAGTTGATAGTTCGGTGGCCGCAGTGTTGCTCGAAACCGTGCAAGGCGAGGGTGGGGTCGTGCCGGCATCCGTCGAGTATTTGCAAGCCGTGCGAAAGATGTGCACCGAGCGCGGCATCTTGCTGATGATCGATGAAGTGCAAACGGGTTTCGCGCGAACGGGCAAGTGGTTCGGCTTCGAACACGCCAAAATTAAGCCAGACGTAGTGATGTTGGCCAAGGCGATGGGCAATGGCATGCCGATTGGTGCGCTGTGGGCGAGACAAAAAGTCGCAAGTGTGTTCAAGCCCGGTGACCACGGCAGCACTTACAGCGGCACCGCGTTGGCAACTGCTGCGGCTCGGGCGACTATGCAGTTGATGATCGACATGAACGCGCCTGAAGTTGTGCAGCAAAAAAGTGCAGAGTTGACGACCAAACTTCGCACCATAAATAGCGTCGTAGATGTTCGCGGGCGAGGATTGTTGTTGGCTGCCGAGTTGAAGCCTGAACTCGATGCCAAGAAAGTTGCATCGCAGTTGCTTGAACTCGGATTGGTCGTCAACGGCGTAACGAGCCATGCGCTGCGACTCGCTCCACCGTTCACGGTGAGTTCGGAAGAAATAGACGAAGCAGTTTCGATTATGAAAACGGTGTTATGAGCGTGCGTCACTTTTTAGATGTAACCGATCTTTCGGCGCGCGATTTGAACACGGTTTTGACACTTGCCCAGGCTGATATTTCGAAACTGGGTCGACCGCTTGCAGACAAGGGTGTGGCGCTGATATTTGAAAAGCCGTCGAACCGAACTCGACACAGCATGGAGATGGCCGTCGTGCAGCTTGGTGGTCATCCGATTTTTACACGTGGCGAAGAAGTTGGTTTTGACGAGCGCGAAACAGTCGAAGATGTAACGCGAATAATGGCGGGCTATCACCAGGTGATTGCAGCCCGTGTTTTCGCACATTCGGTGTTGCAACGAATGGCGAAAGTCTCGAGTGTGCCGATCATCAATATGTTGAGCGAGCAATCTCATCCGTTGCAGGCAATCGCCGATGTGCTGACGATGCGACAAGAACTCGGCAACCTAAACAAAAAAATTGTGGCGTGGGTTGGCGACTACAACAATGTGGCGCGATCACTGGTCGAGGCTTGCGCGCTCGAGGGTATGCACATTCGTTTGGGTTGTCCGAAGGGCTATGGCGCTAGTGACGCTGAGTTAAATCACATCTTTGAATTAGGTGCGGCTTCGGTCGAGCAACACTCGTCGGCCCAGATCGCCGCAGTTGGAGCGCACGCGGTGCACACCGATGTGTTTGTATCCATGGGTCAAGAAGCAGAAACGGCCAAGCGGATGATCGACTTAGCAAATTTCAGGGTTGATGCCAGCGTGATGGCTGTTGCTGATCGCGCAGCGATTTTTATGCATTGTCTGCCCGCGCATCGTGAAGTTGAAGTGACCGCCGAAGTTATTGACGGGGCTCAAAGTCGGGTTGTTTTACAAGCACATAACAGAATGCATGCCGCCAGGGGTGTGCTCGCATATCTAATGGGGGTCACAATATGAGTACAAAAGTTCAACGTCAACAGTTGATTGCCAAAATTGTGAGTTCGCAAACGGTCACGAGTCAACCAATGTTGCGCGAGTTGCTCAGAAAAAAAGGCATCAAGGCCACACAGGCAACCGTGTCGCGCGATCTCGAAGACCTCGGCGCGGTAAAAGTGCGCACAACCAAAGGCGAGACGACCTATGCGATACCAGAGTTTGAACCAGATCGACTTTCTCCGCCAGATCAACTGAAACGCGTCTTGGCCGAGTGGGTCGCCGATGTGCAGTTCAATGAACCAATCGTCATCGTGCGCACACCGCCAGGTTGTGCCCATGTTGTTGCCTCTGCATTAGATAGATCCAGACTGCAGGGTCTGCTCGGCACGGTCGCCGGCGACGACACAATGATGTGCGTGGCCAATTCAAAATACACGGCCAAGCGACTTGCCAAAGATATTAAACAGTTAGCGGGGCTCGCCGATGACTGACCAACCACTGTGGCATGGACGCTTTGAGTCGAGTCCGGCCGAGGCGCTCTTGAAATTCACCGAGAGTTTGTCGTTTGACAAGCAGTTGTGGCGCGACGACATAGTCGGATCGATAGCCCATGTGCGTGGTTTGGTGCAGGCAAAGATTGTTTCAATAGCCGAAGGTGAAAAGATCATTTCGGCGCTAAATGCCGTGGCGACAGAAATGTCGAATGGCAAATTTGAATTTGTTGCCAGCGACGAAGACATTCATACGGCGATTGAACGCCGAGTTACACAAATTGCGGGTGACACCGGTGCAAAACTACACACGGGTCGCAGCCGTAACGATCAGGTGGCAACGGCGCTGAGACTGTGGTGCAAACGTGAACTTGCTCAAGTCGCAAAACTGACCCTTGATTTGTGCGATGTGTTGGCAACGCGCGCCAACGAAGCAGGCTGGGGCACCGGTGCGGTCTATCTGCCTGTCTACACACATCTGCAACGTGCCCAGCCAGTGTTGCTCGCGCATCATATTGCGGCACACACGTGGGCGATGCTGCGTGATGTGGATCGCTTGACTCAAACAATCGAGCGACTTGATGTTTCACCGTTGGGTGCTGGTGCGCTGGCAGGTTCATCCTTGCCGCTTGACGCCGACTTTGTCGC
>CAMDEC010000001.1 GCA_945893395.1 Bifidobacterium breve | reverse complement strand
ACACTCGGCGAATAAAAATCGCGCGCCGGGCGATTTTCTGCGATACGCCGTCTAGTCAGACGGTGAGTTGGCGCAGCACCAGGCCGGTCTGCAGTTTTGGCGTGAAGAAAGTTGACTTGGGTGGCATCAGTAGACCTTCAGATGCTGTGCGCTGAATTTCGGCGACACTGACAGGTCGAATCAGAATGGCAGCCGCAATTTCGCCAGTTTTTAGTAGGGCATTAACTTCAGCAAAGCCGTGTTGATATGAGACTGATTTTTCGATCTCGGCGAGAGCGTGCTCAAGAAACACACTGTCCAGTTTGCGCACGCCATCGAACATTTCTGGTTTGGGTTGCAAAGACTTTGCTTCGCCATTCGGTGCAACAAAAGTCAGATGACTATGTGTCGACATTTTGGCGATGATTGCTGGCGTCAGCGTTGGTAGATCTGTGACCTCAAAAAACTTTTGGAGTTGTTTTAATAACAAACTTGTTTCGACATCTGAATAGAGACGATGGATTGCCGCAACGCTAAGTTGCTCGTCGATTAGTTCGTTGATGTAGCAGAGCGTTGATTTTGCGTCCTTAAGTTGCGGGTTCTCGTCACGGTAAGTGCGGCTAACGGCATACCGATGGTGACCGTCGGCAATCACAACCGGGTGTTGCTCGACCAGCTTGCTGATCACCGCACATCGCGCGCGGTTGCTGACACGCTCGACGATGTGTTGCACGCCGTTTTTATCGGTGAATGCGCCCAGCAATTCGCCAGGTTCAACTAGCGCCGCAGAGAGTTGCGGTGTTAGTGACAGCCCCCAAATAGGTGAAAGGTTGGTTTGCGTGGCCCGAGTCAAATCGAGGCGATCTGTTTTTGCTTTCGGCGTTGTCTGTTCGTGTGGCAGAACTTCTTTTGAGTTTGGCTCTTCGATGCGCAACGCGCCGATCACGCCGACAGTTTTGCGCGCGCGACCGGCGCTATCGACAAATTTCATCCGGTAGAGGGTGAAACTGGGTTCTGTGTCGAGTTGTAGCACGCCAGATTGAATCCACGAAGAAAGATTTTTTGCAGCCTGGCGATACGGATCGGGTCCGATTGGCAGATCGAGATGCACAATGTTGTGCGTGTTACGACGGGCGTTTGTTTCGCGGTCGGCGTCGCTTTGCACATCGTATGGTTCAGAGCAAACATCGTCGAGGGACTGCTTTGACGAATATCGAAGCGCATGGAAGGGTTCAAACTGAGGCACACTGAAAGGGTGGCAGTGACGATTGAAAACGACAACCCGAAGGCGCAAACAAATGTCTGAGGCTCGGGTTGCGCCGATTCTTTGCGACCTGGACGGCGTGGTGTGGTTGTCGCACGAACCGATTGCTGGTTCTGTCGAGGCGATTGCAGCGCTACGCGCGGCGGGGCATCGAGTTTTGTTTGTGACTAACAACTCGTATGCCAAAGTGGCGTCGCAAGAAAAAACGCTTGCGTCGCTCGGCATACCCGCAGTTGGCGATGTGCTGACATCTTCGGGTGCGGCGGCAACCTTATTGAAGCCAGGTCAGCGTGTGTTGGTTGCTGGTGGACCAGGTGTGGTTGAAGCCGTCGAACAGGTTGATGCGATTATTGCGGGCCGCACCGACGACGGTTCGTCACCAGATGCACAACTCAAAAGCGACGCGAAGATTGATGCCGTGATTGTCGGCTTTCACAAGACATTTAATTTTGAGTCAATGCGCCGTGCGTCGGCCGCGGTGCGTGCAGGCGCAATTTTGATCGGCACAAATGATGATGCGACATATCCGACTTCGACCGGCGTGATACCTGGCGGCGGTTCGATCTTGGCGGCGATTGCGACTGCGAGCGGTGCGGCGCCGATCGTGGCTGGTAAACCGTTTGCGCCGATGGGCGAGTTGGTGCGACGCACGCTTGGCATGACCGATTTGAGTTCGTGTTGGATGGTTGGCGACCGATATTCAACTGATGGTGCATTTGCTAAAACGATCGGTGCGAAGTTTGCGTTAGTTGCGTCGGGCATCGTGGATCGTGCCAGTGCCGAAGCATTGCACAAAGAGCACACATTCGAAACAGTTGTCGATGACCTGCGTGGGTTAGCCAAGCATTTGGGTGTCGCGGTTTGAAGCGAGTTCGGCTTGATCAAGCGTTAGTCGCAAAGAAACTTTTCGGGGATTTTGAGCGGGCACAACTCGCTATCGACGAACGAAAAATATCCGTGAACGGGGCGATTGCCGTGTCGCATGGGTTCATGGTGGCACCAAACGACGAGTTGCTGGTTTTGGTAGCGCCTAAATACGTCAGTCGCGGCGGACTCAAACTCGAGGCCGCGATTTGCGAATTTAATTTAGACCTCAAGGATAAACGTGTGCTCGATGTTGGTGCATCAACTGGTGGTTTTACTGACTGTGCATTGCAACACGGCGCAAGCCAAGTAGTTGCTCTTGATGTCGGCAAAAACCTATTGCATGAGAAAATCGCACGCGACCCACGAGTCGTTGTCGTCGAAAATACGAATGCGCGCGAAATTGAGCGGCTCGTGAATAGTGACTCTAATTTTGCGCCGCGATTTGATATCGCGGTCGTCGACCTGTCGTTCATTTCGGCGCGCGATGCGTTGCCGGCAGTGCTATCCGCACTTAGGGACGACGGCATCTTGGTGC
This sequence comes from Bifidobacterium breve, assembly GCA_945893395.1. GTDB lineage: Bacteria > Actinomycetota > Acidimicrobiia > Acidimicrobiales > Ilumatobacteraceae > BACL27. Next base: position 72,005 of record CAMDEC010000001.1, on the reverse strand, counting down.
TATTGATCAAGCCGCAATTTGAAGCCAACAAGGTAGAGACCGATCGGGGCGCCGGGGTGATAACCGATACGGCGATACATAAGCGGGTGACCGATGAGGTCGCCGAATTCGTGCGCCAATCGGGTTGCGAGATATTGGGGATAATCGAATCGCCGATTCATGGTCATGACGGCAATCGTGAGTTTCTGTTGGTTGGTAAATGCGCCCGAGTTGCGTCGTGAACTCAATAGATTGTTAGTTATGGGTGCATCGTTGAACGTCGTGATTGTCGCCCATCACACACGCCCCGAAGTCGTGCCAATAATTCGCGAGGCAACTCAGTGGCTCAAAAAAAACGGACATAACTATTGGATGCCAGTCGGTGATGGTGCTGCTCTGGGGTTGAGCGAGTTGGGCGCCGATCGTTCGGCGCAAGATGCAGATTTGTTGATCAGCCTGGGTGGCGACGGCACGATTTTGCGATCGGTTGATTTATTGGGTGGCGCACCCGTGCCGATTTTGGGTGTGAATATGGGGACGCTCGGTTATTTGACAGAGATCGAACCCGAAGATTTAGTTGCTTGTCTTGAGCGCTGGATCGGACGGGATGATCGCAGTGACATGGTGCTCGACGAACGAATGATGTTGGCGGTGCAACTTGTAGAAAAGAAAACTGGGCAAACGCGGGTTTGGCGAGCGCTTAATGAAGCGGTGATCGAGCGACAACAGTCGGGTCACACTGTGTGGCTTGATGTGACGATTAATCACGAAGTATTTGCGCGATATTCGGCTGACGGCGTGATCGTTGCAACACCCACTGGGTCTACTGCATATTCGATGTCTGCACGCGGCCCGGTTGTTTCTCCACGACATAAAGCAATGTTGTTGACACCTGTTTCGCCGCACATGTTGTTTGATCGCAGTTTGGTGCTCGGGCCGACCGAGATGTTGAGCATGCAAGTTGTTGGCACCCGGCCCGCAGAGTTGGCGATTGATGGTCGCCACGTTGCGAGTCTTGAGCAAGGTGATGTCGTGAGTTATGAAGCCGATAGTTGCGCGGCACACTTTGTTCGCTTTACTCAGCAACCAAAGTTTCACCAAATAGTGCGCGCGAAATTTGGACTAGGAGACGAATAGTGCTCAGCGAATTGCGCATCGAAAATTTAGGCGTGATCGAAAAACTTGAAATTATTTTGGCTGGTGGTCTCACCGCATTGACCGGTGAGACAGGCGCGGGTAAAACAATGTTGGTTGAAGCAATAAGTCTGCTCGTGGGTGGCCGCGCTGACGCGAGCATCGTGCGGCCGGGCGCGAACGAGGCCCGAGTCGAGGGTCGTTTCGTCGACAATAACGGCGAGGTCGTGTTGGCGCGGGTCATACCGCTTGATGGTCGGTCGCGGGCCTATGTCAATGGTCGATTGGCCACGGTCGCTAATTTGGCCGAGCACGGTGCGGCGTTGGTCGATCTGCATGGTCAGCATGCGCACCAAAGTTTGTTGGGTCAAAGTGCGCAACGAGCCGCGCTCGATGCTTTTGCCGAGGTCGACCTAACCGAGTTGCGTGTGGGGCGGGCTCGGCTCACGGAGATTGATGCCAACATGGCGGCGATCGGTGGCGATGAGCGCGCACGAGCCCGTGAAATCGATTTGTTGTCTTTTCAGGTCGAAGAGATCGGCAACGCCAATTTGGGCGATGCGAATGAAGACGAATCCCTGGGGCGTGAAGAAGATTTATTGGCAGATGCTGTTGCTCATCGTGAGGCGTTGTGGCTGGCTGTCGCGGCAGTAACTGAAGACGGCGGTGCTGGCGATGGGTTGGCTCAGGCAATTTCGGCACTCGGTCATCGCGATGCACTCAACGAACTGGAGTCGCGACTGAGATTGCTGCAACAAGAACTCACCGATGTGGCTAGTGACCTGCGGGCAAAAGCCGAGGCGACCGAAGAAAATCCAGAACGGCTCGAAGAAATTCGCAAACGCCGACAGTTATTGGTTGATTTGCGACGCAAATATGGCGAGACACTGGCTGAGGTCATTAACTATGGTCAAGAAGTCGCCGAGCGACTTGCAGACTTGCAGAGTTTCGAACAGCGGGCGAGCGAACTCGACGCTCAGCGCAAACAAGCGCTTGTCGATTTGGCCAAAATTGAAAAGGCGGTGGGGGCCAAGCGTCGAGCGGCTGCGCCAAAACTTGCAAGTGCCGTCGAAGGTCATTTAAAAACGTTGGCGATGAACAACGCGTCGCTGGCGATAACGGTTGGTGACGACCCTGGCGATGAAGTCGTGGTGTTGTTGTCGGCAAACCCCGGCTCGCCGATGTTGCCATTGACAAAAGTTGCGTCGGGTGGCGAACTAGCCCGAACAATGCTGGCTTTGCGTCTCGTTTTGACCCAAGCCCCGGGCACACTCGTGTTCGACGAGGTCGATGCCGGCATCGGTGGCACGGCTGCAGTCGCCGTGGCGGCGTCGCTGGCTGATTTGGGGCAGCGACATCAGGTGTTGGTGGTCACGCACTTGGCTCAAGTGGCTGCGGCGGCACAAACACAGATCAGCGTCGCCAAAACTGTGCGAGCAAAACAGACTTTCGCCACGGCTGCCGTGCTTTCGGGCGACGACCGAGTCGCCGAGATCGCGCGCATGCTCTCGGGTGGAGTCGCCCAAGACTCAGCCACCGAACACGCCCGCGACCTGATTGCGGCGTCGGGCGCGAAGAACCGAAGGACCTAACTTCTCGGATATACTAATCTTCCGTCATAGTCACTGTGGATTTGCCACACTTAGTTAACTCAGACGGGAGCCCGAAGTGCCAAAGCACATTTTCGTAACGGGCGGTGTGGCCAGCGGACTTGGCAAAGGTTTAACTGCTTCTTCACTTGGTCGTCTTCTAAAAATGCGCGGGCTGCGCGTGACGATGCAAAAACTGGACCCGTATATCAACGTCGACCCGGGCACGATGAATCCGTTTGAACACGGCGAAGTTTTTGTAACCGATGATGGCGGCGAAACCGATCTTGATTTGGGTCACTACGAGCGATTCATTGACGAACCATTGACTCGAGCATCCAACGCAACGACCGGCTCGATCTATCAATCAGTTTTGGCAGCCGAGCGACGCGGCGATTATCTGGGTCGAACCGTACAGGTGATTCCGCATGTGACAGACGAAATCAAACGACGCATTCGCCGACTTGTGAACGACGAAGTAGATGTAGTGATCACCGAAGTTGGCGGCACTGTAGGCGACATCGAGATTTTGCCATTTCTCGAAGCGATTCGACAGTTTCGCAACGAAGTTGGCCGTGACAATGTTTGCTATGTGCATGTCACATTGGTGCCGTTCATCGGACCAAGTGGAGAGCAAAAGTCGAAGCCGACGCAACACAGCGTCACCGAATTGCGAAGCCGCGGTATTCAGCCAGACGTGATCGTGTGTCGAAGCGACGAACCATTGAGTGACTCGCTGAAGCGGAAAATTTCTAATCAATGTGACGTCGACAACCGTGCGGTGATCAACGCCGTGGACGTCAAAAATATTTACGAACTGCCGTTAATTTTTCATGATGAAGGTTTTGACACCGTGATTTGTGATGTGTTGCGCATTGATGCGCCGATTGACTTGTCACATTGGCGTCAACTTGTATCGCGCATTGAGTCGTCTGTTTCGCCGGTGCGCATCGGCTTGATCGGCAAATATGTCGACCTGCACGACGCGTATCTTTCGGTGATCGAAAGTTTGAAACATGCGGGCTTTCATCACGGAGCACAAATCGAAGTCGTGTGGATACAGGCCGAAGATGTCGAAGGCTTGCTCGCCGATGAAGCGATCGGCTCGCTAGACGGCATCGTGATACCGGGCGGTTTCGGCCCACGAGGTATTGAAGGCAAGATTCGAGCCGCCGAGTATGCCCGCGAGAACCAAGTGCCGTGTCTCGGTTTGTGCCTGGGGATGCAAGTGATGACCGTTGAGTTTGCTCGAAATGTAGTCGGCTTGAAAGATGCCAACTCGACCGAGTTCAATGCAGCGACACCACACCCCGTAATCGACTTGATGAATGATCAGCGCGAGGTGGCAGACAAAGGTGGCACGATGCGCCTGGGTGCTTACTATGCGGTGCTGACACCCGGCACGAAAGTTGCCGATGCATACGGCGAGCCTGTTGTCAGCGAGCGTCATCGTCACCGATATGAATTCAATTTAAATTATCGCGCTCGTATCGAAGAAGCGGGTTTGCTGTGCAGTGGCACATCGCCAGACAAGCGACTCGTCGAGTTTGTTGAACTTGAAAATCATCCATTTTGGGTCGGCACCCAAGCCCACCCCGAATTCAAGAGTCGCCCCGACAGGCCGCATCCGCTATTTCGCGAATTGATCGGTGCGGCACTGAAATTTCGTACGACGAGACTTGCACAATTGCCGATTGAAATAGTTGAATCGCCGACGAAGTCAGTCGCACGATAGTTAGCGCAGTAGGTGTGTCGTCATGACGGCAGACTTTGAACTCGAAAAGCGAAAAATTATCCATAAATGGGCCGCGTGGTCTTTGGTCGAGGCCGAGTTCTCTGACCCATTGGGCGAAAGATTCACCCGCACTTTCGTTGATTCGCCGGGTGCCGTCGGGGTGGTCGCGCTTGTTGGTGACGCTGGCGAGCGAAGCGTGGTTCTTGTGCGTCAGTATCGGCCGGCATTCTCTGGCTACTCCCTTGAGCTGCCCGCCGGCATGCGTGATCAAAAGGGCGAAGATCACGAATTGACAGCACGACGCGAATTGGAAGAAGAGGCTGGCTACAAGGCGGGCAGGATGCTCAAGATCGGCAGGCATCTATCTGCAGTTGGCATCAGCAATTCTGAGGTGAATCTATTTTTGGCGGTCGACCTTGTAAAGACGAAAGTTGATCGGCATGGCCCAGAGGAGCAATTCATGACCATTGAAACGCCACTGTTCACTGATGCTCTTGAGATGATCAAGACTGGTGAGATTTCTGACGGCAAGACTTTGGTCGGGCTATTGCTCGTGGCGCAGAACTTCAGTCAGTATTTGTGATCTTGTTGGTTAACCATGGCTGCTGATCCACTCGACACGTTCATGACGTGGATGCGAGTCGAGCAAGGTCGAGCTGTGAACACCCTCTCGGCATACCAACGCGACATCACGCACTACGTCCAGTGGCTCAAGACACAACATGCGACGGTGCTGAACGCGACGGCACAGCATCTTGAAAAGTTTGTTGCTCATTTGCGATCAACCGGCAAGGCGCCAAAGTCTGTGGCGCGTCAGTTTGCCGCCGTGCGAATGTTCTACCGTTATTTGGCGCAAGAAGCTATTCGCAGCGACAATCCGGCGGTGCTCGTTGACGGCGTGAAAGTGCCGAGTAGTTTGCCGAAAGCAATTTCAGAGGACGAAGTTGCACTGTTGCTCAGTGCCGTGACGGGTGTGGATTCGTTCGCACGGCGTGATCGGGCGATCCTCGAGTTCTTATATGCCACTGGTGCGCGTGTCGCCGAGGTTTGCACGCTGTCGATGAGTGATATCGATATGCAAGATTCGCTCGTGCGACTATTCGGAAAGGGTTCGAAAGAACGCATCGTGCCGTTTGGCCGACCATGTCATGAAGCATTGAGCGACTATTTCGATTTGGGTGGGCGACCGGGGCTTGTGCCCGACCAGTGGGCGAGTCGCGAAGACAGTGATGCCGTGTTTCTTGGCGTGCACGGCACGCGACTGTCGCGACAAGCGATATTCAACATCGTGCGCAAATATGCGGCTTTGGCCAAGATCAAGGATATTTCGCCCCACGCGCTGCGTCATTCGTGCGCGACGCATATGTTGGTGCATGGTGCCGATCTGCGCGTGGTGCAAGAACTGCTTGGTCATGCATCGGTCAGCACCACCCAGATTTATACACGGGTAGACAACGAAGTGCTCTACGAGATGTATCGCGAGGCCCACCCTCGCGCCAGAACCAAGCGATGAGCAATCTTTCGCATCTCGCCAAACGTTTTGTATTGGCTCTGGACCGCCGTAAATTGTCGCAATCAATGATCGACAAGGTGCGTGATTTGTTATTGCCACGAGAGTTTGAACTTTGGTTGAATATGCCGTTGATCGACCAAAAGCACAGCGTGCTTGTAATGCGACGGTTCTTGGATCGTTTGCCAAATGCCGAGCTTGTAGCCGTGCGGGCGTCGTTGTTGCACGATGTTGGTAAAACGAAATCAAATCTCAGTGTTTGTGGCCGTGTTGCGGCGACAATTATTGGTAGTCGTGGTGAAAGATTTTCGTCGTATCACGACCACGAAACAATTGGGGCGCAAATATTGCGTGAAATCGGCAGCGACGAAACAACGTGGAGACTAGTGGTCGGTGAATCCGCAAACTCAGAGATATTGCAGGCTCTACACGAGGCGGATAATATTTAGGCTTATTTGCTGCTCAAAAAACCGATTGATTTTTGTGCACGCGCAAGAGTAACGCTGGCCACTGCTTGGGCGCGATCGTTGCCTTTGTGGATCAGTCGCATCAGTTCGGCCCTGTCGCCCAACAGTTCGTGGTAACGCATTTGTATCGGGGCGAGCATTGCGATGACCGCTTCGGCGCTGGCTGACTTTAGGTCGCCGTAGCGCGTGTAATTTTCAGCAGCCTTGTGCGGAGTTGTGTTGGTCGCTGCAGCCAGAATTTCGAGCAAGTTGGCGACGCCTGGTTTGTGCTCTCGGTCAAATACGACCTCGGTTTCACTGTCGGTGACTGCGCGTTTAAATTTTTTTTCGATTTTTGTAGGTTCGTCGAGCAGAAAAATCACGCCTGAGTCATCGTCACCAGATTTCGACATCTTGGCGGTTGGATTTTGCAGGTCCATTACGCGTGCGCCACTCGTCGGAGTTACCGCTTTTGGAATAACAAAAGTGTCGCCAAAGCGATGGTTGAATCGAATTGCAATATCGCGCGTTATCTCGATGTGTTGGCGTTGGTCGTCGCCGACCGGAACCTCGTTGGCGTCGTAGAGCAAAATGTCCGCAGCCTGTAGTGCGGGGTAGGTGAACAAAGCTGCTGAGACAAACTCTGCCTCGCGCTTTGCTGATTTGTCTTTGAACTGTGTCATTCGACTTAATTCGCCGAACGAAACCGTGCATTCCATGATCCATCCAAGTTGGCTGTGTTCGGCGATATGGCTCTGCACGAACACCGTGGCGACATCGGGGTTCAAGCCGACTGCAAACAACATCGCCGCCAGTTGCAGCGTGTTGGTGCCGATGGTGCCCGATTTTTCTGTCACGGTTAGTGCATGCAGGTCGACTATCCCATGAAAAACATCGGCCTTGTCTTGACCTGAAACCCAATTTCGCAGGGCTCCGAGGTAGTTGCCGAGGTGCACGTCACCCGTGGGCTGAATACAGGACAGAACGCGAGTCACATTTCAACCTTAGTTGCCGACATTGAATGGTGGGGGGAGGTAATCTCGCAAGGGATGAAATACGCAGTTTCGACGCCAACTTTTGACGGGCCATTTGAACTGCTGTTGCATCTGATTTTGAAAGAAGAAGTGAATATTCACGAAGTTTCATTGTCGAATATCGTGACGGCGTATCTCGACGAGGTTGCCAAGATGCAGACGATTGATCTGGATCTGGCCACCGAGTTTTTGTTGATCGCGGCGACGTTGATCGAACTAAAAACGCGCCGTCTATTGCCGGGCAAAGACGACGGTGATCTTGACGACGAGTTGGCGCTGTGGGAAGAACGCGATTTGTTGCTCGCGCGTTTGCTTGACTGCAAGACGTTCAAAGACGTGGCAACAGTGTTTAGCGACTTGGTCAGCCGCGCCGATCTGAGCTTTCCGCGCATGGCTGGGCCAGAAGAACGATTTGCGGCGTTGATGCCCGACTTGCTTGAAGGTGTGAGCCCGTTGCGGGTGCAGCGGGCGTACATGCGGGCATCTGCACCGAAATCACCGAAGGTGATTGGCCTCGAGCATGTCGCGCCGATTCGTGCGAGTGTGGCCGAGGCGATCGTCACGGTTGCCGAGCAGATTCGTCAGGCAGGTCGAATCACATTTCACGACATCGTCGAAGGAATCACAGACAAGATCGAAGTCGTCGTGAGATTTTTGGCGATTCTTGAACTTTACAAACAGGGTCGAGTCGAACTTGAGCAGGTGCTACGTTTTGGCGACATTCAGGTCTTGTGGTTGGGCATCGAAGATGACTCGATAGCGATCGACAACTATGAGGGATAACAAATGAACAAAGAAGAAACGAATCTAGATCCAGAGATAGTCCGTGCGCTTGAAGCGATTTTGTTGGTGGCGATGGAGCCCGTCGCACCGGCGCTGTTGGCTCAGTTGTTGGAGATTTCGCAAGCCACCGTGGATGCGCTTTGCGAACGACTGGCTGCTACATATGAAGCCGCAGGTCACGGGTTTCAACTCGTCAAAGTTGCCGGAGGTTTTCGATTTCAGTCGCACCCAGATTTGGCGCCGTATGTCGAACGATTTGTTTTGGATGGACAGCAGGTGCGCGTTTCATCAGCGGCACTCGAGACATTGGCGATCATCGCCTACAAACAGCCGTTGTCACGGTCACAGATCGCGGCGATTCGTGGTGTCGACCCAGAGTCGGTGATGCGAACACTGCAGGCGCGCGGATATATCACCGAAGTACAACGCGATGATGGCCCCGGTCAAGCAGTGCTGTTCGGAACGACGCCATTGTTTTTGGAACGACTTGGCATCGCGTCGCTGGATGATTTACCGAGCATCGCCGACTTCATTCCGGATGCCAGCGTCGTCGAAACGCTCGAGCGGGGTTTGCGAGTTGTGCCCGACGATTCGACTTCGCCCGAGCAATAGAAAATTCGTCGACACTAAATGCCTGGTGATTCGGCGTTTGGCGCGTCAGGTGAACTAGAAAATGACGAAGGCGAGCGACTGCAAAAAGTTTTGGCGCGCGTCGGGTGGGGCTCGCGGCGTGAGTGCGAGATCTTGATTGACCAGGGTCGAGTGAGGGTCAACGGCGAGATTGCGATTCTTGGTCGGCGAGTGAAGGCGCAAACCGACAAGGTTGAAGTTGACGGTGTTGCAATTGGTGTCGCACCAGGTCTTGTTTATTATTTGTTGAACAAACCTGTAGATGTGATCACCACGGCCAAAGACACGCACGGCCGGCAAACGGTGATTGAACTTGTGCCATTTGAGCCACGAGTGTTTCCCGTGGGTCGACTTGATTCAGATACAGAGGGCCTGTTGATTTTGACGAATGATGGCGAGTTGGGTCATCGACTGACGCATCCAAGTTTTGGCATTGAAAAAGAATATTTGGCCCATGTTGACTGTGGCCAAAACGGTGTCAGCGAATCTGCATTGAAGCGATTGCGCGACGGCATCGAGTTGGACGACGGTGTGACGTCACCCGCCGAAGTCGGGCAATTGCAGTCCGGTGTGTTGCGCATCGTGATTCATGAAGGTCGCAATCGTCAAATTCGTAGGATGTGCGAAGCGGCTGGTTATCCTGTCGAGCGCCTCGTTCGTGTGCGAATCGGGCCGATTGTTGATCGCACTTTGGCGCCTGGCAAGTGGCGACATCTGACCACGAGCGAAGTCGTCGAATTAAATCAAGCCACGACAAACTGACACAAAGGTAGAATTTGACGGTGGCTACACGGCGAGCGAATGTTCTTGGACTCGGTCTTATCGGTGGTTCGCTGGCGCTGGCTTTGGCGAAACACGGGTTCACGGTTTCGGGTAGCGACACAGACCACGAGGTAGAGCAGTCGGCTGTGGCGCGGGGGATAATTGGCGCCGTCGGCATTGATCCGCAGGCAGAGATCAGTTTTATCGCGACACCAGTTAGTTCGATACCAGAGCAGGCCAAACTTGCATTGGCCAAGACGCAAGGCATCGTCACAGATGTTGGCGGTGTGAAGGCGCCGGTCGTGAGTGCCGTGAGTGACGCGCGATTTATTGGCGGTCACCCGATGGCGGGCAGCGAATTAGCCGGGCTCGATGGTGCAGATGATGCGCTGTTCGAGGGCGCGGTGTGGGTGCTGACACCTTCGTCTGAGTCTTCGGATGCGAGTTTTGAGATTCTGGCGAAAATTATTCGCATACTCGGCGCAGAAATTGTTGTGTTGGACGCCGAGCGTCATGATCGTCTGGTTGCTGTCGTTAGTCATTTGCCGCACCTGACTGCAGCAACATTGATGGGGCTTGCGCATATTACGGCAGAAGAACATGTTGCCGTGCTGCGGTTGGCGGCTGGTGGTTTTAGGGACATGACTCGAGTTGCATCGGGCCAGCCGCAAATTTGGATCGACATCTGTCGCGAGAATCGCGCCGCGATTCTGGATGCACTCGACGGGATGATTTCTGGTCTCACAGAGATGCGCGGAATCGTCGAAGCCCAAGATAACGCCGCATTGTTGTCGCGACTTTCGACGGCGCGTAATGCCCGTGCGAACTTGCCTGGTCGTGTGCACGAACTCATGGATGTTTGCGAAGTGCGAGTGCCGATACCCGACCGTTCGGGCGCGGCTGCCGAGATCTTCACGCTGGCGGCAGATCTTGGTGTGAACATCGCAAACTTTGAGGTGTCGCACTCGGTCGAGGGTGATCGCGGAATTCTCGTGTTGATCATCGACAAGGCAAGCGCCGAGATGTTTCGTGGCGGTCTGATGGCGCGCAAGTTTCGACCGAGCATTCAAACTGTGGTATGACCAGTCGGGTGGGCGGTCAATTAATTTCGGTTCCGGGTTCAAAATCAATTGCGAATCGCGCACTGGTTTGTGCTGCACTTGCCAACTCTGAGTCGGTGATTTCGAATTGTGCACCCGGCGATGACACCGAGGCGATGATCGCTGCGCTGCGAATTTTAGGTGTTGGTGTTGAGCGAGATGGTGACAGTGTGAAAGTTGCTGGCAGGCTAGATCTCGAAAATGCAAGCGAGGTGCACCTTGATGCGCAACTGGCTGGCACGACATCGCGATTTTTGACGGCGCTGTGCAGTTTGCGAGCCGGTAGTTCGGTGATTGACGGCCAAGAGTCGCTGCGCAAAAGACCAATGCTTGAGTTGCATTCTGCTTTGCGAACTTTGGGTGCAACTGTTGAATCACTGGGTGATAGTGGCTGTCTGCCAGTCAAGGTTTCGCGTGGTCGCAGTTGGCAGGCGAAAATTTCGTCAGATGCCAGCATCTCCAGTCAGTTCACGAGCGCGTTGATGATGATTGCGCCGTATTTGCCCTCTGGTTTAGAGATAATGCTCGGCGATCAGATCGTCTCGCGCGGATACATCGAAATGACCGTTGGTGTGATGCGGGCTTTCGGGGTACAAACAGATTTCTCAAAGAATCAAATTTGGGTTAGCCCGGGCGAATATACGGGTTCGGTTTACGGCGTCGAGCCGGATGCATCGGCGGCAAGTTATCCGTTGGGTGCCGTGGCAATCAGTGGTGGGTCTATAACGATAGAAAATCTTTCGCGCAACAGTTTGCAGGGTGATGTCGAATTCATCGACTTGCTGGCGCGCATGGGTTGCAAAGTTGCAGAGGTTGCTGAAGGTTTGCAGATTCAACGCGACAAAACCGAGCCGCTGCGCGGTATTCGAGTCGACATGTCGCAAATCAGCGATTGTGTGCCGACTATGGCCGTCGTAGCGATGTTCGCCGATTCGTCGACTGAGATCAGCGGCATCGGCTTCATTCGCGGCAAAGAGAGCGACCGGATCGGTGACTTGGCTGGCGAGTTGCGCAAATTGGGGGCGAACATTAGTGAAACTAAAGATGGCATGGTGGTTACACCTGTGCCATTGCGTGCGGCCAGCCTCGACACACACCACGACCATCGATTGGCGATGGCCTTCGCATTGATCCAGCGTGAAGTGCACGGTGTCGTCGTGCGTAGCCCCGAAGTGGTCAGCAAAAGTTGGCCGGGATATTTTGAGGCGCTGAAGTCGTTTTATCTTTCGTAAACCAGATGTTTCTCGTCCCAATAGTCGTCGTTGAGCACGGCAGTGTTCTATAATCGTTTTTTACGCCTGAAGGAGTAATGGTTTTGACACAATCGCGCGAGATTATGACATGGGAGTCGTTCGGTGTTGCAAGTCGCGAATTGGCGTTGAAGGTAGCCCAAGATGGCTATGAACCAGACATTATTCTGGCAATTGCGCGTGGTGGTTTGATGGCCGCAGGTGCCCTCGGATATGCGCTTTCGGTGAAGAACACCTACACGCTCAATGTCGAGTTTTATACGGGCGTCGACGAGCGATTGCCGATACCGATCGTTTTGCCGCCAGTACCGAACTTGGTTGATCTAAAAGACTCGCGAATTTTGATTGTTGATGATGTCGCCGACACGGGTCACACTTTAAAACTTGTCAATGATTTCTGTCATGGTCAAGTTAAAGAATCGCGCATCGCGGTGCTTTACGAAAAGCCGAATTCAATTGTTAAGTGCGAATATGTATGGAAGATGACCGACGAATGGATCAACTTTCCGTGGAGCGACAAAGAACCCGTGGCAAAACGGGCATGGGGCGTCAAAGACGCCTGATACACCTATCCCTGGTAGGTGATTGAAATATCAAGAAATGTGTTGTCCGAAATGTCGGTCGCGGTGATGTCAGCAATATCAAGTCCTTGTTCACGCAAAATCGGTGAAGCCTTGGCGATGAAGTCATTGACTCGAGTCTCTTCTAGGTCGCCAAACGTGGCGGTTCCTCCGTTGCCGATTATTCCAAGATCCACCTGAGAAGTTGCCCCGTTCGCAACATCTCCGTCGCTTTGGCTCCACCAACTATCGTAGGTCTTTACCGTTGCAACGATAATCGCATTGGCGCGAGACGGCTCCGCGATGTAGTCGAGTTGCGCTTGTTGAAATAGCGGAACAATTCTTTCGAGGCATGGGCGTAGTTCATCAAGACGATCTTTTCTGATAGCCAAGTTTTGTGCATACGAGTTCCAACCGGCATCGTGAATTAGTTGATAGCCCGTAGCGATCGGACCACTTTCAAGATTTGCATACTTATATGGCTCTGATGTTGCAAAGCCCTGATGTGCTGCGTCTTCAGTAGAGAGCAACAGATTTCCTTTGTAGTTGGAATCAATTTGATCCTGTTTGATCAATCCCTGCGACACGAAATAGCGCATCCACGCAGGATCTCCATATACGTAAAACGTCTTAACTGATTGTGCGGCATCAGCAACTGTTTTGGCGGTGGGGTGTTTGGTGGAATCCCATAGCAGTACTTGCGGGTTGACATTGAGTGCGTTGAACACCGCGAGTGTTGGAGCATCGGTGTATCGAGTGATAGCCACATCGGTACCCACATATCCGAAGATAATTGAATCGTCCTGGTACATCTCGGTGACAACAGGTGATTCCAAGAATGGCCCTCCCGCGCGTATCTCAAGATCAATTCCTGTTGACTTACCTTGTACGACCAGGGAGCCAACAACAGCACCGGTGTCCTTCGACGCAATGGCGTCATCGCCCATTAGGTGGTACAAGCCACCGTGCTCTGACTCGGGAAACCAGTCGGTCTGGATAACCACCGTGGAAGGGCACACATCGGCAAGCGACAGACTCGATTCAGTAAGCGAAGACTCTGCTACGGACTCTTGCGTTGTTGAGTCGCTCTCACCGCAAGCACCAAGAATGGCTAGTGCTAGTCCGAATGCAAAAACTTGGGCGAAAGAGGTGGATTTGTCAGTCATGGTTATGTGCTCTCCAATTTATCGGGATTAGTAAATTGAGCCTTCGTACCATCTGTTTACTGCCCAATTATTTACTATACCGAAAATAGCAAAAGAGATAAGACCCAACACAGTTGCAGCCAGCGCTGTGACAAACATCGCACCAGCCTGACTGTTTAGAAAAAATTGTGTGATCAGTTTGCCCAGTCCAGGGTCACCTTTGGCAAAGAAAAAGTCACCAACAATTGCACCTATCACTGCCAGACCTGCTGAAATGCGCAGACCACCAAAGATGGCTGGGCTCGCTGCGGGTAATTGAAGCTTAATTAATCGCGTGAAGCGGCTCGCCTTGTGCAGAGTAAAAAGGTCGTGCATGTTTTTGGGGGTTGATTGAATTCCAAAAAGCGTGTTGGAAACGATGGGGAAAAGTGAAATAATCACGGTGACCAAAACTCTGGCTGCAAAATTGGATCCAACTAGTTTGATCATGAGCGGAACTATTGCGATTATCGGTGTCACCTGTAATGCGATGAGGTAGGGCCAGAGTGATCGCTCAAGCCATTTGGCCTGCGCCATCAACACTCCGAGTGTGAGTCCAATACCGATTGAAAGCGTTAGCCCGATAAGAGATGTTTTCAGCGAGATCCAAAACGCAATCAAAATCTTGGTGCGAACAATGCCGTGAACGTCTTCAAAGAGCCGGTGTGGCGGAGGAATAATCATTGGCGTATTTGAAGCAGGGGAAAAATTATTCTCTAGGCCGTAGGCGAGCGCATACCATCCCAATAGGAACAAAATCAGAACAATTGCTTGACCTAGGAAACGCTTGACGAAATCGCTGGTCACATTTTTCGTCGATTTGGGCGACGCTTGCCTTGTTGTCATGATGTCTGCATCTCTCTTAAGACCGACGCAATTTCGCCACAGTAGGTTGCAAATTCGGCACTGTAACGAAGAGAAGGTTCTCGAGGATATTCAAAGGGGACTTCTACTTGATGGACGATAGTTGCTGGCCGTGGCGACATAATGACGACGCGTTGTGATAAAAAGACGGCCTCGGCGATTGAGTGAGTGACAAATACTGCCGCAAATTTCGATGAAGCAAAGAGCGCGAGTAGATCATCATTAAGCGACTCGCGGGTAAATTCGTCGACTGCAGCAAAAGGTTCATCGAGCAAGAGCAGACTCGGATCAGTGAGCAGCGTGCGTGCGAGTGAGGCACGCATCTTCATTCCTCCCGAAAGTTGTCGGGGGAACTTGTGGCCGCTATCGCTCAGTCCTACGGATGCGAGTGCTCGTTGGGCTCTATCTTTGCGTTCTGTGGCCCCGACTCCGCGCAATTCAAGCAGGGTTTCTATGTTGCGTAGTGTCGTGCGCCAGGGAAGCAGAGTTGAGTCTTGAAATACAAAGCCGATGTCTTGACTTGGTGTCACGAGTGAACCGCTAGTTGGCTGCTCAAGCCCACTGAGCAGGCGAAGCAGTGTCGATTTGCCACAACCGCTTGGCCCGACGAGTGCCACAAATTCATGGTGAGCAATCTGCAAGGTGACATTGCGGAGCACTTCGGTTGAGTCTGGAAATGTCAAACAGATGTCATCAGCAGCGACCAAGGATGGTCCCGAGCGATGCATGAAGGGGTTAGGCGTGTTGGAGTTCACCGAAGCGTCGGCTGAGCCGCATCCTCGCAGGAGTCACTCAAACAATCTATTCGTAACGATCATCCATTTGGCTAATGCCAGAGATTTTTCTTTTGCAAAATTTGCTTGAGTACGAGCGGTTTATCGGTCATGATCCCATCGACCCCTAAATTCAAGAGGTATTCCATCTCGTCAGGTTCGTCGATCGTCCACACATGAACTTGAATCTCAGCATTATGGGCGGCCTGGATGAACGATTTATCGACAATAGTCAATGGTCCCTGACTGACAGGAACTTGAGCCGCGTGAATGTTGTGAAACTTGCCGGAACGTCGCACCCAACTGCCCAGGCGCAGTTTCGTTACATCTCTTGGACCCATTGAGGTGCAAAGTTTCTCACCAAATTGTTCACGCAAACTGTTAAGTCGTTTGTCACTGAACGAACCAATGCAAACCCGGTCGAAAACATCGCCCCGTGCCAATCGCTCGGTGAGTGGTGATAATGCCTGATCTGACTTGCAGTCAATATTGATATGAGCGTGTGGCCAAGCAGCTATCAAATCTTCTAGTAACGGTATCGGCTCGGTGCCTCTGACTCGGGCGTCTTTGATCTCGGCGTAATTGAGTTCGCTGATCAAACCCGGTCGACCGCAAGTGCGCGACAGGTCGTCGTCATGAAACGCGAGTAGCACGCCGTCTTTGGTGGCATGTACGTCTGTCTCTAAATATATATACCCCAGATCGATCGCCCGCTGAAAAGCCGGCATCGTGTTTTCAGGAGCGTCACTTGCGCCACCACGGTGGGCAAAAGCGAGTGGTGTGTTGTGCTTAAGAAATGGATGTCGCATGACGGGTTAGCTAAACATCCGCACAAAATTAAATTGCACGGCCCGAGTTCTTCCAATATTCGTCTTTGAGCAGACGCTTATAGAGTTTGCCCGTCGGATGTCGAGGTAGATCTGGGCGAAAGTCGATCGATCTCGGGCATTTAAGATCAGCGAGCGAAGCACGACAAAAAGCCTTTAGTTCTCGTTCTAGTTCAAGCGCCTCTTGTGGCGTCTTTGGCATCGTCACTGGTTGCACAATCGCCTTGACTTCTTCACCAAACTCGTCGTTGGGCACGCCAAATACGGCGACGTCGATAACTTTTGGATGGTTGATCAAAATATTTTCTGACTCCTGCGGATAGATGTTCACGCCGCCAGAAATAATCATGAACGCCTTGCGGTCGGTCAGATACAAGAAGTTGTCTTTGTCGAGATAGCCGACGTCGCCGAGTGTCGTCCAGCCACGCCCAAGCGGGTCGCGCGAACTTTTGGTCTTCTCAGGATCGTTGTGATATTCAAAGTCGACGACGCTTTCGAAAAAGATGGTGCCAGGTTCGTTCAATGGCAACTCGGCGCCGTCGTCGCCACAAATATGCACGGTTGCGTTAATCGCCACACCAACCGTGCCTGGGTGAGCGAGCCATTGGTCTGAATTGCAATATACGAAGCCGTTGCCTTCGCTACCCGCGTAGTATTCGTGAATTATTGGTCCCCACCAATCAATCATCTTCTTTTTTACTTCGATTGGACAAGGAGCAGCGGCATGAATCGCGCACTTGAGACTTGAAGTGTCGAATTGCTTTCGAACACTCTCGTCGAGTTTGAGCATTCGCACGAACATCGTCGGCACGAGTTGCGAATGTGTGACCTTATGTTTGGCGACGAGCCGTAAATATTCTTCCGCGTCAAAGTGCTCCATGATGATTGTTGTGCCACCCAAGCGGTGCGTCGTCATCGTGAATCGCAACGGTGCTGCATGATAAAGCGGAGCGGGCGAAAGATAGATCGAATCTTTGTCGATACCGAAAAGCATCGAGCACAATGTGCCCAAGCCAGTCGCCGTGCCAACTGGCGTCATCGCCAAGCCAAGTTTGATGCCTTTCGGTCGTCCGGTGGTGCCACTTGAGTAGAGCATGTCAACGCCGTCAACCCGGTTCTCGAGTCCATTTGCTGGCGCTTTGGCCACGGCAGTCTCGTACGAGTCGTAGCCGTCAATTGTGCCGTCGAGCATTAATCGCAACGAGACATTCGGTGTCGTGTTTAAAACGTCTGCCGCTTGGTCGGTTTTATATTTACTCGTGATGAAAGCCTTCGCGCCACAGTCGTTAATGATGTAACTGAGTTCGTCGGTCGTCAAGCGCGAGGAGCATGCCGTGTAGATCAGACCTGCATAGTGGCAACCCCACAAAATTTCGAAATATCGCGGATGATTTTCAAGACAGAAAGCAATGTGGTCGCCAGTCTTTAGACCAGCATTTCGCAAAACTTGGCTTAGGCGATTAGCCCCCTCGTCGAGCTCTTTAAATGTGATGACTTGACCGGTTGTCGCCATGATCACGGCTGGTCTGTCTGGCGCATCAATGGCGATTGCACCGGGGAACATATTCAAAAACTAGTCGGTTTGGTTTAGATATTGCCAACTACGAGAAATTCACGCCAGCATTGTAAGTTAGAGCAATCATGGCCGTAGTGGAGACCGAAAACATTGTCACTGAAAATGAGATTGGCGCGCTAGTTGAATCGCTGATCGCAAATTATCCACCGAGCAAAACGAAGCCGGCTGAGTTTTTGGGCGCACAATTCGACGCCGGACTGGCTTGGGTTCATTTTTCAGTTGGCAACGGCGGACTGGGTGCGTCGCCAAAACATCAAAAAACTGTCAACGAATCAATCGCAGCAGCGAACGGCCCGTCGAGTTACGCACGCAATCCAATCGGCTACGGCATGTGCGCACCGACGATCGCACAGTGGGGCACTGACGCGCAGAAGCAAAGATATCTGCGACCGCTGTTTACTGGCGAAGAAATTTGGTGCCAATTGTTTTCTGAGCCAGGCTCTGGCTCGGACTTCGCAGGTTTGTCGGCAAAAGGTGTGCGTGACGGCGACGAGTGGATTGTCAACGGACAAAAGGTTTGGACGACGCTTGCGCATCTTTCAAAACTCGGGTTGTTAGTTGTTCGTACCGACCCTCAAGCAGTCAAGCACGCCGGATTGACGGCTGTGGTTGTCGATATGCATGCATCTGGTGTTGAAGTGCGACCATTGCGACAAATGACTGGCGAAGCAGAGTTCAATGAGGTTTATTTCACCGATGTTCATGTGCCAGTCGCCGACACTCTAGGTGGTGCAGGGGATGGTTGGCGAGTGAGTCTGACAACTTTGATGAACGAGCGCGTCGCAATTGGCGGTGCGATACCGCGCAAGGCAACCGGCCCGATTCGTGAAGCAATAAAAATCTGGCAGTCGTTGCCGAGTGACCAACAATCGCCGGCGACAAAAGATGAGTTGATGAAACTTTGGATCAAGGCAGAGGTTTTACGATTGACGAACATTCGCGCAGGCCAAAACCGTCGCATGGGCACTCCCGGTCCTGAAGGTTCGATCGGCAAAGTAGCTAGCGCCGAATTGAACAAAGACACTTACGAATTTTGTGTAGATCTACTTGGCGCCAATGGCATGTTGTATGGAAGTTACGCGATGGTTCGACCTGAAACAGCGATGAGTTTTGACTCAGTACCTAAGGCGTTTTTACGTAGCCGAGCCAACAGCATCGAAGGTGGAACGACCGAGGTAATGAAAAATATTCTCGGCGAACGAGTATTAGGCCTGCCCGGGGATGTTCGTGTCGATCGCGATAAGCCCTGGCACGAAGTACCGCGCAACTAGCAGCAAGCTTCACCGCGAAATTAACAGCGCCAATATTTAGTTTGCGAGCAGTGCAAGCACCGTGCTCGCGGCGAGTTTGCGATCGTCCACAATTTTGCGATTAGCAAGTGCGCCGCCCAGCATCGTCGTCGCCGTTGTTTCGACCGCAACTTGTAATTGACGAATATGCCGCGGTGGCGGAAAATATTCGTCTTCTTGGGCGATTCTGATTTCTTCTACGCCTTGTTTTGGTGCAAGCACGCGAATAATTTGTGAAACGAGCTCTTCTGGGGCAGAAGCACCAGCAGTGATACCGACTACACCGTGAATCGATTTTGGCAGTTCAGAGACATCGTTGACTCGGTAAACATTTTTGCACCCGACCTCGCGCGCCAATTTCTCGAGCGCGCGGGTGTTCGATGAGTTGTCTGAACCGATGACAATAATCGCATCACACTGTTCGGCGATCTTCATCAATGCACCTTGGCGGTTGGTGGTAGCAAAACACAGGTCGCTCTTGCCCGGCGACCAAACTTCTGGAAACTTAATTTTCACCGCATCGGCGACATCTTTCCAGTCGCGATGTGAAAGCGTCGTCTGCGCCAAGATTGCGACTGGTTCGACAAGATTCGGTAGCGCTGCGACCTCGTCAAGTGACTCTACTCGTGTAATTGAATCTGGGGCAACAGCCATCGTGCCGACAGCTTCTTCGTGTCCGTCGTGTCCGATGTAGATGATATGAAAGCCCTTCGAAGCGCGCGTCTTAACTTCATGATGCACTTTGGTCACCAGGGGACAAACTGAATCGACGACATAGCTACCTTTCGCTTTTGCTTGTTGCACGACTTGGGGTGCCGAGCCATGGGCAGAAAGCATGATCGGGCGCCCTGTTGGTATTTCGCTTAAATCATCCACGAAAATAACCCCCAGATTCTTGAAGCGATCCACCACAATTTTGTTGTGCACGATCTCGTGGTAGCAGTAAACGGGTGCTTCAAATGTGCGCACCATCCATGCGAGCGCTTTGATCGCCATTTCGACTCCCGCGCAGAAACCTCGAGGTGATGCAAGAATAATTTTTTCGACGTTATTCACCGCTTCGAAGATTACCTCGAAGATGTAAAGATAAACTGATAAATGTGACATCGAACCTTGCAACTGTTGTCATCGTCGGACGCCCAAATGTCGGTAAGAGCACACTGTTCAATCGCTTTATGGGGTCTCAAGTCGCAATCGTGCAGGATCAGCCTGGCGTGACTCGAGATCGCTTCGAGCGTCAAGTCGAGTGGCAAGGTCGTCATTTCAATGTTGTGGATACCGGTGGCTGGATGCCAGGTGGAAGCGATCTTGACACCAAAGTTAGCCGACAGGTCGAATCGGCCGTGAAACAGGCCGATCTCGTTTTGTTTGTAGTTGATTCGACCGCTGGTGTACTCGACAACGATCAAGCGATGGCGAAATGGTTGCGCACCAGCGGCAAAGAAGTGCTCGTGATTTCAAACAAAGTCGACACCGACAAGCGTGAGTTTGATAAGTGGGAGTTTCTCTCGTTGGGTTTGGGTGATCCGTACCCTGTTTCGGCGCTGCACGGTCGTAAAGCCGGCGATGTACTCGACGAAATTTTGATTCGACTGCCTCGACGAGACGGCGATGATCAAGAAATATTGAAGCCTGATCGTAACGATGTCAACCGTACGCCCGGCGTTCCCCGAGTTTCTATCGTCGGTCGACCCAATGTTGGCAAGAGCACATTGTTCAACCGACTTGTTGGTCAAGACCGGTCTGTTGTGCATGACATGCCTGGCACGACGCGCGATTCGATTGACACCGTCGTACAAACACCCGATGGTCCGATCACATTTGTCGACACAGCCGGAATGCGGCGACGCAGTCGCGTGGATGATTCGACCGAATATTATTCGTTTGTTCGCGCACTCCGAGCCGTGGACGAATCAGATATTGCTCTATTAGTCATTGATGCGACCGAAGGCATCACAAGTCAAGACCAAAGACTCGCAGAGAGAATTGACGCGTCGGGGAGCCCTGTGGTCGTTGTCTTGAACAAGTGGGAGATTCTCAATGCAGATCAGAGAGCCGATATCGACATTGAAATCGGCCGAAAATTATTTTTTGTCGGCGACGCCCCGGTTCTCAAGATGAGTGCGCTGACTGGCAAGGGGGTGCAAAAACTTTTACCGGTTTTGCAAGACTCAATTGAGCAATATCACCGACGCGTACCCACTCGTGACGTCAATCGTGTTATCGCGCGAGCGCAACAGCAACAGCCTGCGCCGAGCGGCGGGCGAGTACTTTATGCGTTACAAGGTGCGTCTGATCCACCAACTTTCACTTTGTTCGTAAATAAAGAGTTGCCACAAACTTATTTGCGTTACCTTGAAAGATCGATTCGAGAAGGTTTTGAATTCGGTTCAGTACCCATCAAAATTCGTGTGCGGAAGCGAGCCGAGTAGCAGACCATGCCGTGGTGTGATGAGTGTGCCAAATATTTTGTGCCCAATGCGCTCACGGCGACTGGCAATTGTCCCAAGTGCGGCTGCGTCATGCCGCAAAACAACATAAACGGTAAACCCCTAAATCAGACGGTTACGGCAAAAAATTTGGATCTCAAAAGTCTTGCCAGATCGACCGGCGAGGACGAGAAAGCACCGTGGCATTTCAAGTTGTTGGTCGCGGCTCTGATCGTCTATTTGTCGTGGCGAGTTGTGTCGTTGTTTATTTGAGATACCTTGACAGGCGTTAATAGTTGAGTTTCGGGCTGTGGCGCAGCTTGGTTAGCGTGCTTGTCTGGGGGACAAGAGGTCGTGGGTTCAAATCCCGCCAGCCCGACAAACTATTTATTTTTGTCTAGTATTTACTTTTCGCAACGTAGTTTTTTTGGAGAAATCATGAAACTTGCAAATCGATTGGATCGTCTGGGTACTGAGACGGCATTTGCCGTTGCCGCGACTGCAGCTGATTGGTCGTCAAAAGGCAACGAAGTTTTCCCGTTCCACCTTGGCGACTTGAATCTGGCCACACCTGCCAACATCTCGGCCGCAATGCAGCGCGCAGTTGTTGAAGGCAAGACTGGTTACTGTCCGAACGCGGGAATCGCGCCATTACGACTCGCCCTTGCTGAGAGTCTCGGCAAGCAACGCAATGTGGTTTTTGCACCCGAGAACATCGCGGTGCAACCCGGCGGCAAACCCGTGATCGGCAAATTCTTGCGTTCGGTGATGAATCCGGGTGACGAAGTGTTGTATCCAAATCCGGGCTTTCCGATTTATGAGAGCCAAATCGAATTCAATGACGGTGTGGCGGTGCCTTACAAATACCTAGACACCCCAAACGGATTTCAAATCGATTTGGACTATCTGAAGTCAAAGATTACGAGCAAGACCAAGGCGTTGATTCTCAACGACCAACAAAACCCGTTGGCGGCCGAAATGACCGACCAAGAGCGTCAAGCACTTGCCGATTTGGCCAACAAGCACAATCTCTGGGTGCTGTCCGACGAAGCGTACTTTGATATTCGTTACGCGGGTGAAAGCAAAAGCATCGTGTCTCTCGCGGGAATGCAAGATCGCACGGTCATCCTGTACACATTTTCAAAAAAGTTTGCGATGACTGGATGGCGACTTGGTGCAGCAATCGGTCCGCGCGATCTTGTGGATCGAATTTCGAAATTGAATACCAACGAAGAAAGCTGCACGGCCCAGTTTGTGCAGTGGGCGGGCGTCGAAGCGATCAATGGCGATCAATCTGGCGCGGATGAATTGGTGCGTGTTTTAAAGTTGCGTCGCGATGCGACAATTGCGGGTATCAATAAGGTGCCAGGTATGCGTGTGCATACGCCGAACAGCGCTTTCTATGTTTTCCCAGAAGTTACAGAGACCATGAAGCGAACCGGACATAAAGATGTTGCCGATTTTGCACTTGATGCACTGCACAACTCAGGCATGTCGTTTTGTACCCGCCGACATTTTGGCCGCCCAACGCCCGACGAGAAGGGCAATTACATTCGCCTGGCATATAGTGGCATCGATAACGCCAAAATCGACAAGGGTTTGGCTCGACTTGCCGAATGGGTCGCGTCAAAGTGACGGCGAGAATCGTCGTAACCGGAAAAATACCGAGTGCGGGACTAGTGGTTTTGCGCAAAGCGGGTTTAGATCCGCACGCATGGTCGCAAGACGTCGCGATGAGTCGCCAAGAGTTGCTGCAACAAGTCAAGGGTGCCGAGATTCTGGTGACGCTACTCACCGAGAAGGTCGACGGCGAGTTGCTTGATGCGGCCGGGTCGCAATTAAAGGCTGTATGCAATGTTGCCGTGGGTTACAACAACATCGATGTTGCGGCGTGCAAGGCACGCGGGGTAACCGTCACCAACACTCCTGGTGTGCTGACTGACGCCACGGCAGATATCGCGCTGGCTTTGATCTTGATGGTTACGCGCCGATTGGCCGAAGGTGAACGAGTGATTCGCGCCAAGACATCGTGGCAGTGGGGGATGCACTACATGTTGGGTACTGGCGTCACCAATCGCGTTTTGGGTCTCGTCGGCATGGGGGCGATCGGCATCGCGACGGCGCGTAGGGCAAAGGCGTGTGGCATGACGATTATTTATTTTTCGCGCAGTGAGATCGACGCGAAAATTGCGAGTGAACTTGGCGCCAAAAAAGTTTTATTCGATGAGCTGTTGGCGACGAGCGATGTGGTCTCGATTCACTGTCCATCAAACGACAGCACTCATCACCTGATCGGCAAAGCCCAATTCGAAAAAATGAAGAAGACCGCATTTTTGATCAACACAGCCCGCGGGCCGATAGTCGACGAGCAGGCTTTGGTTGATGCACTGCGAAATCAAGAAATTGCAGGTGCTGGTCTTGATGTTTTCGAATTTGAGCCCAAGATCAATGCAGGGTTGCTCGATCGAGATGATGTCGTGTTGATACCACACTTGGGTTCAGCAACCACCGAGACCCGCGATGCGATGGCGAGATTGGCGGCCGACAACGTTGTAGCAATTGCAAACGACCGCAAGCCGTTGACGCCAGTCGCTTGAGGATTTAATAGTGCGCGGACTTGGCACGATCATCAACACTGTTACGGTGATCGCCGGGGGCGGACTCGGTCTAATTATTGGTAACAAAATTCCCGATCGAGTGCGGGTAATCATCGTTCAGGTGATCGGCATAACGACCCTGGCAATTGGTCTGCGTGATGTCATCAATACCGAGAATCTCGTGTTTCCGTTGGTCGGGATGGTTCTGGGTGGCATCGTCGGTGAACTCTTGCGGATTGAGGATCGTCTCGCGGGTATCGGTGAGTTTCTGCGTCGCCGGTTTGCCAAAAGTTCGTCAGAGAGCACCTTTGTTAACGGCTTCGTGACCGCGACGCTGTTGTACTGCGTCGGTCCGCTGGTGATTCTGGGTGCGATCGAGGACGCCAGTGGCAGAACACCGCAGTTGTACATCATCAAGAGCACCCTTGATGGCTTCATGACGATCATTTTCACGGCGCTATACGGTGTCGGCGCAATTTTCAGCGCTGTCAGCGTGTTCGTGGTGCAAGGCACCTTGACCGTTTTTGGGACGTCGATCGACTCGCTACTCACAGATCGGATGCGTCTCGAATTGTTTAGCGCAGGCGGCTTGGCAGTAATTGCGATCGGCATCAATTTGCTCGAGATCAAAAAAATTCGACTCGGCTCGCTGTTGCCAGGTTTGGTTATCACACCGATGCTGGTATGGATCTTTGCCACACCCAACGGTCTGATTCATTAGCCAAGATCGTGTGTGGTCGGTTTAATTCAATAGCCAGCGGAAAAGATTTTGCAGCCATTTATAAAGCAGAATTTGTCGGCCAAGAGTTGCAGATAAATCACAATGTCGCGCCTACAACGCTCGTCTTTGTTTTGCGTCAAACTGACGCTAAGCGTGTGGTTGATGCGATGACTTGGGGACTTGTGCCGGGTTGGTCGAAAGACAAAACCCGAGCAGCCAGCATGATCAACGCTCGCAGCGAAACTTTGTCCGAAAAACCAAGTTTTCGCAATCTGCTGTCGAAGTACCGGTGCGTTATTCCGATTCAGGGTTTCTATGAATGGCAAGTGTTGCCAAGTGATGGCGGCAAGCCACGCAAGCAAGCACACTACATTTCGCGCCTCGACAACGACGTCATGACTCTGGCGGGATTATGGACGACTTGGAAACAACCCGATAACACTTTGTTGCAAACTTGCACGATCATCACCACTGAGGCAAATAATAAACTTGCAGAAGTCCACCATCGAATGCCCGTGATTCTTGAACGCGACGCCGTGGAGATTTGGCTGGACGAGACCAGTACTACGCCGTTGCACTTGTTGCGTGCCGCGCCTGACGACTTTATCGAGTGTGAAGCGACAGATCGACTAGTGCGAACCAAAAACCCCGGCGACGCCGGCACTGCGCAACTCGGCGACGATGCGAGCGGCCGCTTGTTCTAATTCTTGGCGGTCGACGCTCGTGCGTGCATTTTTGAATTCGAGATCAGCCATTGAATCGCTCGGAATCACGTGCAAGTGGCAGTGCGGAATTTCATAGCCAGCTATGACAAGAGCGATGCGCTCGCATTCAAACGCCAGTTTCGTGGCTTGACCGATCGTCTTGGCGACGTTGAACAAATGCTCGTTCAATTCTTGGGGCAGATCAGTCCATTGATCCACCTCTTTGATTGGCACCACCAAAGTGTGACCAGTGGTTATCGGGCTGATCGTCATGAATGCGACGCAGTGTTCATCGCGATAGACGAATGTGCCGGGGATTTCGCCATTGATAATTCGTGTAAAGAGCGTCGGTTCCACAAGATCAGCGTAGGCGATCGACCGACTTGTACGCTCGGGAGGTGCCCTCAGAACGCGTTCTGACTATTCCAAATCTGATCACATTGTTGCGCTTGTTTTGTCTGCCAATTTTTCTGTGGATGTTGTTCAGCATCGAAGACAAGGCGGGCGCGGCATGGCTATTGGGTGGTCTTGGGGCAACCGACTGGGTGGATGGATGGGTGGCGCGAAGGTTTGATCAACGAAGTGCGTTCGGTGCAGTGTTTGATCCAGCCGTAGATCGTGGCTTGTTCATCGTCGCGGTAGTGGCAATACTGATCGATCAATCGATGAATCCATGGCTCGCGGTAGCAATTTTGGTGCGCGAGATTTCAGTGGCTGCAGCCATGGTTATCGCCACCGCGTTCGGCATGCAACGATTCGCCGTCACCATCTGGGGCAAGCGCTACACATTCTTGCTGATGTTCGCCGTGCCACTGATGCTGTTGGCGGCCGACGATGGTCGGGGAGCCGATTTAGTGTTGATTGGCGCTTGGGCATTTGCCATTCCGGGGATCATCTTGTCGTACGCCACGGCCTCTGCGTACATTCCAAAAATTCGCCAAAATCTTCATGCAGGGCGAGAGGCGCGACGAGGCTAACTTTGTCTTATGAAGATTCTTGATGATCGCCAGTATTCAAAAGATCACGAGTGGATCGTCTTTTCAGGAACAACTGCGCGCGTGGGGATCACCGACTATGCCCAAGATGCCCTTGGTGATGTGGTCTTCGTTCAACTGCCGAATATCGGTGACAAATTTACGGCGGGCTCCACATGTTGCGAAGTTGAGAGCACTAAAAGCGTTTCAGATATATATGTCCCGCTCGCGGGAGTTATCATCACGGTAAACGTAAAACTTTCTGACACGCCAGGTCTTGTGAACTCTGATCCATACGGCGAAGGTTGGATTTTCGAACTGCAATTAGATGGTCAACCAGAGAATTCAGACTTGCTGGATGCCAAGTCCTATCGACAGTTAATCGAGGGTTGAGACTTCATGTCGTATGTTTTTTGCAATCAGTGTGGACATAGAAATCCGCCGAACTCGTCTTTCTGCTCATCGTGTGGTGCGGTTCTGGATTTGCCAGACGAGAGAACGATCGTGATTGCAATGGTCGATCCGATGCAAGATTTGCCAGGTGCATCCGACAATGCGACGATTCGCTTGGGAGACGTTGGCGGCCACGGTGTGCTCGTGGTTCGCTCAGGCGAGATGACGGGCAGCCGTTTTACATTGAACAAGGATTTGACGCAGATCGGTCGACATTCGGAAAGCGATATTTTGTTCGATGACATTACGGTTTCACGTCGCCACGCCGAAATAATCAAAACTTCCAATTCGTTGATCATTCGAGACTTGGGCTCATTGAACGGCACTTATGTCAATCAAAGTCGAGTCGACGAATTCGCCATCAAGCATGGAGACGAGATCCAAGTCGGCAAATACCGCATGGTGTTTTTTAGCAAAGCCGATATTTTGTCATGACGAAAATAGAAGAATCCGTTTGATGAATACCGCACGCAGCTATTTGTCAATCGGGGAAGTCTTGGCATTGTTGCTTGAAGAGTTTCCGGATGTCACAATTTCGAAGATTCGGTTTCTTGAAAGCCAAGGGCTTATCGATCCTGAGCGCACGGCATCCGGATATCGCAAATTTTCACAGGCCGAAGTCGACCGATTGAAATTTATTTTGCGTGAGCAAAAAGAAAACTATTTACCGTTGAAAGTTATTCGAACTCGTTTAGAAGGCGACACGAGCGACGGGATGTTGCGCGAGGACGAAATAACTGCACCACGAGGCTTGCGTCATATTCCTGCGCCGCGCGGACAAGGTCATCCAGCAGGCCTGAAGAAGGCTGCCAAGGCCCCAGAAGTCGGTGCTTCGACGTCTGTTTCGAAATTGAAGCAGAAGCCAAATGCAAGCACATCGTCTTTCAACCGAGAAGAAGTAATCGCGGCTGCCAATATCTCCGAGAAGATTTTGACCGAACTTGAGCGCTATGGCATAGTTCGGGCAAATCGAATTGGGTCGACTGATCTCTACGATGATGCTGATTTGCAGATTCTGCAGGCGTCCTCAAAGTTCATTGAGTTGGGCATTGACGCCAGGCATCTGAAAGCCTGGCGGGCAGCGGCCGATAACGAAGTAGCACTTTTCGAAAGTCGGGTTGTTCCGCTTATGCGTCAACGCAACCCAGAAGCCCGTAACCAGGCGGTGCAGATGTTTTCTGAGCTTGTTGAGCAGGGCGCCAAACTTCGTGCTGCTTTGATTGCCGCACAGGCCAGAGATCACATTGAAAATCGCTAGGCACTGATTTAGTTTGGGCGACGAGGGTACGCTAACCAAATGATTGAAATGCGCTTGGAAGGTATCCGCCTTGAGATACCTCAGAACATGCCTGTGTTGATCTTGCGAGAGCAGGGTGGCGTTCGCAGAATAATGCCGATTTGTATCGGTGCACCTGAGGCTTCGTCGATTCATTACGCACTCGAGGGTTTGAAACCTGATCGTCCGCTGACGCACGATTTGCTGATCAGTATCACCGAAGCATTAGACGCCCAACCGGTGAAACTGGTAATTACTAAAATTGAAGACAACACATACTTTGCCGACCTACATCTGCTGCAACAGGGAAAGGTCTTAGCAGTAAGTTGCCGACCGTCAGATGGTGTTGCTGTCGCCGTCAGAGCGGGTATTCCGATTTATGCCGAAGACGAACTATTGGATGCGGTCGGCAAAGTGTTGCCGACCGATGCGCCAGAAAATGCCGAAGAGATTATCGATGATTTTCGTGATTTCATTGACTCAATCAAGCCCGAGGATTTTCAAAGCTGAGTTTTTAATTCGGTTACCAGCCGTAGCCTGACAACAGGGCGTTGAGGGTTTCAATCTGGGGAGTCGCAATGGCGAAACAAAGTTTCAGTGGCAGTCAGGCTGCGCAAATCGCAGGGATCACATATCGTCAACTTGACTATTGGGCACGCACGAATTTGATTAGACCGTCTTTGAGCGATGCCAAAGGAAGTGGATCGCGTCGCAGTTACGAGTATCGAGATCTGCTTGAGTTGAAAGTGATTAAACAGTTGCTCGATGCAGGCATCAAGCTTGAGTCTGTTCGTGAAGTTTTTAACTATTTACGATCACACGTCGACACCGAGATTGCCGCGGCGCACATCGTGATTAGCGGCAAAGCAGTCGTGCTGTGTCAGGGCGATCAACTGGTTGATGTCGTTCGCAACGGTCAAGGTGTACTGAACGTCCTGCCATTAGCAAACATAAAATCTGATGTAGACGCGATGATCGTCACTCTCGGCGACAAACTTGAGACCAAGGCAACTGGTGTGGCTAGCAGAGGATCCGTATCTAGAACTGTTGCGATCTAACGAAATTCAAATCAGCAGTGAGTTTGCTACGAGTTTCTCCACTTGACAAAATTCATCGGTCATTAGATGCAAAAATGGTCGAGTTCGGCGGGTGGGACATGCCGATTTCGTACCCTTCTGGCACGATCACCGAGCATCTGGCATGCCGTAATGGGGCAGTCATCTTCGATGTCTCGCATCTCGGCACCGTGCGTGTCGAAGGCTATTACGCCAAGGCCGCACTACAAGAAGTTTTAACTAATGATCTAGACAAAATTTCGGTTGGTCAAACGCAGTACACGCAGTTGCTGAATCAAGACGGTGGCGTTCTTGACGACATCATTGTGTGGTGGGTGAATCAAGATCGATTCGATGTGATGCCCAATGCCTCAAACACGCAACAGGTCGTTCGTGCTATTGGCGGAGTCGATGTCACCGAATCACGAGCCGTGTTGGCAGTGCAGGGACCCAAATCGCGTGAATGCCTGGGCAAAATATGCGCCGAGTTCAAGAGTGTCGCGCGAAACACCGTTCGAAATATCGTTTGGCAAAATGTGTCGTGTGTCGTCGCAGGCACCGGCTACACCGGTGAAGATGGTTTAGAAATCGCAGTACCAAAATCGCATGCCGAAAAATTGTTCAATGCAGTTGTCTCATCCGGCGTAATGCCAGCGGGTTTGGGCGCACGCGACACACTTCGTCTTGAGGCAGGTCTGCCGCTACACGGTCATGAATTATCGCCGAGCATCACACCACTTGAAGCTCAACTCAAATGGGTAGTGGCCTTCAACAAGCCGAAATTCGCTGGAAAACGAGCCCTTGAAGCCCAACTCGCAAATGGTCTGACGCGCTTGTTGGTGGGTGTGACGACACTCGGACGGCGACCCCCGAGAGAAGGCTGCGATGTATTAATAGACGGCAAAAAGGTTGGCACGATTACCAGCGGCAACTTTTCACCGATTCTCGAGCACGGAATTGCTTTCGCGCTGGTCGACGCATTCGTGAAAGTTGGCGACAAGGTAGTCGTAGATGTTCGTGGGACTCAGATTGAAGGCACGGTTGTCAAGCCTCCATTTATTGCAAAGAAGTAGCGTAATTTTCTAGGGGTTCACACGAACAAACTAAGTTGCGGTCACCATGTGCGGCGTCGATGCGGGAAACGGGTACGAAATATGAGCGTGTGCGCAGTGAGGGCGTCGCGAATGCGGCGTCTGACGGTGAATACTTGCGCCGCCAGTCACCGCACAAATCTTCGACGGTGTGCGGTGCGTTATGCAACGGTGAATCCGAGTATTCAATCTTGCCAGTGATAATTTCTTCTATTTCGCCGGCGATAGCGATCATCGCGTTACAGAAGCGGTCAATTTCTTCGATCGTTTCACTTTCGGTCGGCTCAATCATCAATGTGCCAGCAACTGGGAAACTCATCGTTGGCGCATGAAAACCAAAATCCATCAACCGTTTGGCAATGTCGTCGTTGGTTACGCCTGTGGTTTTGGTGATTTGGCGAATGTCGATGATGCATTCGTGGGCGACAAAACCATTTGCACCGCGATACACGACCGGAAAAAATTCCTCTAATCGTTTGGCAATATAGTTCGCACTCAAAATTGCCTGAGTAGTTGCTTCGCGCAGTCCGGCTGCTCCCATCAACTTGATGTACACCCACGAGATCGGCAAAATCGATGCCGAGCCGTACGGTGCACCCGCAACCGCACCAACTTCAAAATCTTTTAACACAGCCGTTGGGTGACTCGGCAAAAACTTGGCAAGGTGTTGCTTAACGGCAACTGGTCCGACACCGGGTCCACCACCGCCGTGTGGAATGCAAAAAGTCTTGTGCAAGTTCAGATGACTTACATCGGCGCCGAAACTGCCTGGGCGAGCGAGTCCGACCAAAGCGTTGAGATTCGCGCCATCAACGTAAACCTGTCCACCGTGGGCGTGAATCATTTCGCAAATCTTGACTACTTGTTCTTCGAATACGCCGTGCGTGGACGGGTAAGTGATCATCAGTGCGGCGAGTCGATCGCCGGCAGCAATGCATTTCTTTTGCAGGTCCGCAGCATCGACATTTCCCTCGTCGTCACAACCAACCACGACCACGGTCATGCCAGCCATTACCGCACTTGCTGCATTTGTGCCGTGGGCGCTACTCGGTATCAGGCACACGACTCGTTGGTGTTGATTGCGACTTTGGTGGTAAGCCCGAATCGCCAGCAGGCCCGCCAATTCACCTTGGCTGCCCGCGTTGGGTTGCAAACTCACGCAGTCGTAGCCGGTTATCTCGAGCAACATCGCTGAAAGCTCTTCGACCAACTGCGCGTAGCCCGCAAGATCGAAATCGGGGGCGAACGGGTGAATGTTGGAGAACTCTGGCCAAGTTACCGGCAGCATCTCGGTAGTTGCATTTAGTTTCATCGTGCACGAACCCAGCGGGATCATCGTGCGATCCAGGGCAAGGTCTTTGTCGGAAAGTCGGCGAAGATATCGCAGCATCTCATGCTCGGTGTGATAGCGGTTGAAAGTCGCCTGTGTCAAGAATTCGTCTGTGCGACGCGAGGCGTCAGAGATGCCAAGATCACAAGACTGGTCGAGAATTTCGACGCTAGCGGTGACGCCGAAGACTCGCCAGAGTGCCTCGACTGTGGCTTGAGTCGAAGTTTCATCCAGGCTAAATGAGACAGTCGTACTGTCAATCGTGCGCAGCAGGATGTTTTCAGCCAAAGCGCGATGACAAGTCTGCTCGGCATTTGCTACCGCGATTGCAACCGTGTCGAACCAAGTTTGGTTTTTGGGTTCAAAATTTTGACCGCGCAGACCAGCAACAGAAATTGAAGTCAGACGGTGAACCCGTTCGGCAATGCGCACGAGGCCGTTACGCCCGTGCCAAACTGCATAGAAACTCGCGATGTTGGCCAGCAACGCCTGTGCTGTGCAGATATTCGATGTGGCTTTTTCACGGCGAATATGTTGTTCGCGAGTCTGCAGCGCCAAGCGCAACGCTGGTCGACCCTGCGTGTCGGTGCTGACTCCGACAATGCGACCAGGCAGGGCGCGGGCGTGCTGTTCTTTGGTGGCGATAAACGCGGCGTGCGGTCCACCTGCGCCCATCGGAACACCGAACCGCTGCGCCGAACCCACGGCGATATCAAAGTCGAGTTTTCCCGGGGGCAAAAGCAAAGCGCACGCCAACAAGTCGGTGACTGAGATTGCAACTGCATTTCTCGTGTGCAACCCGCTGCAGACAGAACTCAACATCGAAGTTGTCGGAATAAATCCGCTTGAAGAGGGCAACGAGATCAATGCACCAAAGCAATCGATTTGTGAGATTTCATCAAGTGTTGCTGTAACAACGGAGATACCAATCGGCAGAGCACGAGTGCGCAGAACTGAAACTATTTGCGGATGAGTATCTGCGTCGACCGCAAACACGGTTGACTCAGACTTGCTTATCCGCATCGCCATAGACATCGCTTCGGCACATGCTGTGGCTTCATCGAGCAAGGACGCATTAGCGATCGGAAGCGCCGTGAGCTCACTGATCATGGTTTGAAAATTCAATAGAGCTTCGAGTCGACCCTGACTGATCTCTGGTTGATACGGGGTGTAGGAGGTGTACCACGCCGGACTTTCGAGCACGTTTCGCAAAATCACCGGGGGAGTAATCGTGTTGAAGTAGCCCATGCCGATAAGGCTTGTTCTGACTTTGTTCTTGGCCGCAATCTTTCGCAGTTCGGCAATAACATCTTGCTCGAGCATCGGTTCGCCGAGTTTGAGATTTTTGTCGTGACGAATTGATACTGGTACTGTTTTGGCGACCAACTCAGCAATACTTGGGCAATCAATCGTCGCCAGCATTTTGACACGGGCTTCCTCGTTTATGCCGATGTGCCGGGAAACAAATTCATCGTGGCCGTTTAATTCGCGGAGCAACTTTCTCACGTTGGTGCCTTTCAAATTTGGGTGTGCTTAGTAACACACCCCAACTGTTCTGGCACCTGAGAGTTTCTCGCGCAGGTCTTGCGCAATTTCACCGTCGGTAGACGATTAACTTTTCGGGAAAATCATCATTTTTCAGTTTGCCACTTTCGACGGTCCATTTACCTGAGAGTTTCCGGGGTGGTTGCTCCTTCGGTGTGGTTGCACTGGCTGTGAAACTCACTCTTCCGCACGAAAGTATCGGCAACCCAAGAATACCCTAAGATCGCCCCATGCAACTACTCAATGAAACACAAGTCGCGACGACCATTGCGCCATTGATTGGCTCGCTGGGCGCAAAATACATGCTCGATCCTGAAACGAGCGCACGTGGGGCCGCGGCCGGTTATCCAAATAGTTTTGCTTATTACGTCGCGGGTCGCGGGGGAGTGCTCGGTGACGTCGACAGTGACGTTGTGTTTTCGGCATTTATGTTCTTCGAGCGCAGTTTGATCGACAAGTTGTGGAAGGCGGGTGTTGCGGTCGAAGGTGCACGAGCGGCAGGGCAGCGTTATTTGGAAGACTGCGATCAGTGGGGTCGCAAAAACCTGGCGAAAGTTGATCAACTAGAACTCTTCATTGCTCCGGCAGAAAAATTCGTTTCACAAGTTGACAGTTCGGGTCTTTCGTTGTTCGCAGCTGTGCGCGCCGAACCGTTGCCAATTGATGCTCCGGCTCGCGCCTATCGATTGATTGACTTGATCCGCGAACTGAGAGGATGCGTACACATTGCTGCTTGTGTTACACACGGTTTGTCAGGTCTTGAAGCGATTCTTTCTTCACCCGGCGAAAACTCTGCCAAGATGCACGGATACGCTCCTCCATATTCTGACTGCTCGCATCTGCGCGCTACTCGTGAAGTTGTCGAAAAATCGACAAATGACGCACTGGCAAGGTTGATCAAAATGCATTTATCCGAAACCGAGATGAATCAACTCGCAGACCAAACAGTTCGCATCTGCGCTGCCGTCACGGCCTAAATGGCCAGTCGCTACTAAGCGCAGTTATCGGGTAAACGTGTTGTGTCTGAAAGTTTCAGCACGACTCCGAATTCGTCTTCATAACTGATTGCGGCAAATGGTCTAAAACTGTTGAGGTCAGTGTTGTTTTCGTCACGACTGTAATAAAACCACGTTACGCATTGATTCCGGAGAGCGTCGTATGTCTCAGCCGACGGAGCCTGAGCGAAAGAAAATTGCATCGGAAATCTTTCTTCAACACCCTGCATATCTGAGACGTACGAGGATGCGAAGTTTCGTATTCCGGTCATTGCAGCCAGCAAGCCCTTGTCCGATGTCGAATTACTTGCAAGAACGTCATTTGCAGTCAAATTTGACCTCATGAAATGGGCGGCAGAGTCAAGTTCGTCTAATTCTGATTCGACATCCTCAAAAGTGGGATTGCTCCAACCCTTTGATTCCTCGAATCTTTCTCTCTGCAACTCTCGAAAGGAATGCGAAATGAAAGACCCCGATGAAATCGCTAGGGAACTAATTGCAACGAGGAGAAGAATCGGTAGGTCTATTTTCAGAGTTTTTTTGATAGCGAGCAAAATAAAGACGGCAAGTGCTGCGAAAAATGGCGCGACCACGGATGCAATCAAAATTGGACGAGTCGTGGTTACAAACGCGTAGTTCAATTGGTGCAGTCTGAAAGTTGAAAGTGCTCCTGAAAAGAGACCCAAAGCGATCATTGCAATCACGAATTTTGTCAGCCATGGAAACTTTGTGGTTGCAGCCGTAATGCGATTTGCTACCTCGAGACAAACTATTAAAGAAAATCCAATCAAGAATGGCAGAAGCATGTAGGAGTTGGCGACCGATAGCTCAAACTCGAGCAGTAGGGCAGCCGCAAAACTAGCCACGGATACCCATAGGACGCTTGTAACGAAGGGATCTTTAAGAAATCTTGTGCTCCTGAACATTACTGATGTCGCGCTGAGTTTGATTACAAGAAAAATTCCCAGGTCAATGATCATTACTCCAGTGAAAATCCCAAACATTTCTTCGGTAAATCCGATTTTGAATTGAAAATATGACTGCGCTAATTCGGGGTCAGGTCTTATGAAAATAATGTAGAGCACACCGGATGCTGCGATCGAAAGAAAACTGGCGACAGTGAGCCTGATTTGCTTGGTTGCGTTCGGAGAAAACAGCCCGACTGTCAGGGCGCTCGCCAGTACTCCAGCAATCGTCGGAACGGCGATGGTTAATTTGGTGAGAACCAGCAAGCACGATGCATATGTAAGAAGAATTAATGAAGTAGTTTTTGCAAATCGAAAGAACTCGTCGAGAAGAAATAGAATCAATACAAGCCAAAAAACCGCCACAGTCTGGCTAAAACTCGCCAGACTTAGCAATACATTCGGCGCACCTATTAATGACGGCGTTGCAACAGCAGCGATTACTAAAAGTGTTAGTCGGCGATTAGCAATTCTTCGTTCGACAATTACATACAAAAGTGATATCGACGCAATCGCGACAACGAGTGCACCAAACTGTGTGGTCACAACCCAATCTGATGCATTAGCCCGCTGGGTGAACGCTCCAGCCCATGCATCATGAAACCAGTAATAGGCGTATTTGTTGTTTGCCAAAAAAATATGGTCAAAAGGGCCGTACCGAATCAGTGCCTTGCTGCTCGCTTCGAAAATTGCTCCATCCCAGCCACTGATATAGCCGGCTGTGGTTCTGTTTCCATGAATCAAGGTTTCAAGCCATGACCCAACACCAAGAGCGAAGGCGATTATCACGCACAGAATTGCAGTCAGAGACATTTCATTCTTTGATGATTTAGTTTGAAAGCTTTCAAAACGTCTAATCGCGGTCCTACCTATGAAAAGCAGCGCCGCAGCCACCCAAAGGTAATAGCGGTCACCACACAGCAGTAGAACGGAAACACCCAGTACTCCTAAAACAGATGAAGAGGAGGGATTTTCAATTCGAAATCTTTCGTTGTCGTCTTTCCATTTCAACCAGAACAACGAAGCAACGAGCAAACATAAAATCAGGCCAAAATATCGCTGAACTGGGAAGTTGCGAAATATGAGTTGTCCGATTGTGCTTAACGACGTTCCTAAGGCAATTCCTAGCCCAACTAGTTCGAATACCGAATATTGTCGTTTTTTTGACATCAAGATCCACAGCATCGAGCCGGTTGTGACGTCAATCAAAAGAGTTAAACATAAGCTCAACGAGTCTTCGAGGGAAACTTGATGTGAGAACAAAAATGCGAATATGAAGAAGAAAATCGTAAAAAAAGTTTGTCCAAGTCGAAAGTTATCTTGTTCAGTCGCTTGAAGTTCTTGAGAACTAGACATCTTTACAATCTTGGCATGGTCGAGTGGTTATTCGATGGTGCCGTAGGTGCCGACTGTGGCTGATGATTGTTGAGCCAGGGCAGTTGCAATACTTTCGTGCAGATCCCGAGCGAACCAGTCAATTTTGTCATGATGAATTGCGTTGACAGTGCAATGCAGCGAGTCGGGGGGTGTCTGGCGATCGACGTACCAGCCGCGTTTTGCGAGTTCATCGGCGACGGCAAAAACATTTAATGCACTCGGGTCGCGCGCACCAAAACACAACAATGTCGATTCAGGTTCAGCACGTAATACAAGGTCGCGCGATTCGCGAACGAAATTCGCGAGTTGCAGCGTTGCCTCGCGTGCCTGACGCGTGAGCCGTAGATAGCCGTCGTCACCAAAAAAGTGCATCACAGCCCAGGCACTCGCCATCGAACCGCCAGACTTCGTGCCGAGCATGCCCGATGATCCGTACACACCACCGAGCCAATCGTCGGTGATGAAGCCCTGAAACGAACGCAAATATTTCGATGCATAGATGATCACCGAGGCGCCCTTCGATGTGTAGCCGAACTTATGTAGGTCGACAGAAATTGAACTGACACCTGGCACCTGCAGATTCCAAGCGGCGATATCTTCGCCGAGTCGTGCCAAATAGGCGAGCGTTACGCCACCCATGCAAGCGTCAACATGACAGTTAATCTCTGTATCGATTGCAATCTTGGCAATACCAACGATGTCATCGACGACGCCTTGCGGATATTGTGGCGCCGAACCAGCAACCAGCACCGTATTTTGATCCACAACATCGCGCATTGCAGCAACATCTGCGCGCCAGTCGGGGAGTACCGCAACACGACGAACTTCGACACCGAAATATGCACCAGCCTTGGCGAACGCGGCATGAGCCGAAGTAGGCATGACCATGTTCGGGTTGCTAATCCCACGCTCGGCGCGCAGTCGATCGCGGGCCGATTTAACCGCCATGAGGATGCTCTCGGTGCCACCTGAAGTCATGAAACCGGCCGACTGCGGCGTCGCACCGAGCCACACACCAGCCATCGCCACGACCTCAGACTGCATCCGTTTGAGGCTGGGGAAGGCGTCGGTGTTCAGCGCGTTTTCACCACTAAAACGCCTGTAGGCCTCTTCAGCCACGGCTAGGGCATCGGGTCCGGCGTTGTAGGCGAGACTGAAGGCTCGACCCTCGCGCCAGCGCACATCGCCAGCACGCATTGCTTCAAGACTGTCGAATACGTGGGTTGCCGACCAACCAGATGATGGCAACATTTTTTTGGGTGGCGTCGCTGGGGGGCTAGTCAAAGTGTCTATTTGCTTTGTTCTAATCTAGATCAACTTTACATAACTAACATTATGGGCGAAACCCCAGGAACCGATAGGTCTAGATAACCCCAGAAAACTCACTATGCCGCTCGGCTTGGACTCGGGTGCAACTGATCTTGTGCCAGTGGTTTGGCTGCCTGCAGCAACCATTTCAGTGCCGCTTTGAAGTCACGCGTCGTCGGGTCGATTGACGGGTCTAAGTCGGCCTCCACGTCGGCTATCGCACATCGCAAAACATAAACCTGGTCACGCAGAGCGTCTAATTCTTTGCGGGCGATGACCAATTCGTCTTCGCTTAGGGCTAACTCTGTCGCCCGCTGGCGCGCCACCCAGTCCCATTGGCGACATGATTGGCAGCAAAATCGCCTCGGCCGACCAGCCCCAGATCGCTGGGCAATCGGTGACCGGCACCACTGACAACGTGCTGAATCAACGGTTTTCAGACTAGCGATTCCGGATGAATCAATTGATTTTGTCATGACGAAAACCTACGCCGAATCGACTGATTGTTGGTGGATATCTCAAAGGCATACTTATTTGGTGAAGATTTCATTGCCCCCGCCGCAACGCCTGATGGCCTCAGATAACGCGGCGGGTATCCACTCCGAGATTCTTGCGGCGATCAATCGCGCCAACAATTTTCACGCACTTGGCTACGGTCACGATGAATATACGCCGCAGGCGAAAAAACTCTTCAATCAATTGTTCGATGCCGATGTCGTCACCGAGTTTGTCTTTGGTGGTACGGGAGCAAATGTTCTGGCACTCGCCTGCATGCTCAAACCGGCTCAAGCAGTCATCTGCACCGCCACAGCGCACATCGCGGTTGACGAAGCAGGTGCTCCCGAAAGGTTTCTTGGTGCGAAACTAATCGACGTTCCAACTGTTGATGGCAAACTTCGACCAAGTGATATTCGAGGTGTCGCGCACTTGCGCGGAAACATTCACCACGCTGAGCCGGCTGTAGTTTCGATCACTCAAGCAACAGAACTCGGCACGATCTACACTGCCGAAGAAGTTCGCCAAATCTGCGACACTGCACACGAACTCGGCATGCTCGTGCACATGGACGGTGCTCGGATCACCAATGCCGCCGCCGCCCTCGGCGCGACGGCCAAAGTACTGCGAAGTTTCACGATCGATGCAGGAGTCGACGTTTTAAGCTTTGGCGGAGTTAAAGCTGGTCTGATGTTTGGTGAAGCAGTTGTATTTTTTAACACGAGTCTCGCAACGCGCGTCGAATATGTCCGCAAACAAGTAGGGCAACTCAACTCAAAAATGCGATTTGTTTCGGCGCAATATGTCGAATTTTTGCAAAATGATTTATTGTTCAAACTTGCCAACAATGCCAACGCAATGGCGCTCGCCCTCTATGAGCGAACCCGCCACCACAAGTCGCTTGGTTTGACCACTCCCCCTGCGGTCAACAGTTTGTTTCCGACGATTCATGAGCCCGCCGCCGCAGCGCTCCGAGAGTGGACCTTCTTTTGGGACTGGGACCTGCCCAACAATCAATACCGCTGGATGACCGCCTGGGACACGACTGTGAAAGACATCGAGATCTTCGCCGAAGGGGTTTCACAAGCGCTCAAGATTTAATTGACTGGTCAGTTGTTTATCCCCTAGTCTGCACCTCGTGTCAGCAAATGACTTCTATCAACGAAGAGTCGAGACAGACGATAAATGGATGAACGTCGCCGCTTGTCGCGGACTCACCGATGTGTTTTTTCCGCCGGCCGCCGAGCGCCCTCAAGCGCGCGAGCGACGCGAGCAAATAGCGCGCACGGTTTGCGAATCATGTCCAGTGCTAGTCACCTGTAAAGATTTCGCCCGAGATCATCATGAATATGGTTTTTGGGGTGGCGAATCAGAAGAACAGCGTCATCAGGCGGGTTTTCATCTCATCGCCCCGATCGGCATTCGCGCTCGATCAAATTAAATAAGTATTCGTTTTCTGCGAGACTGAAGCATGGCTTCGTTGCAAGATATTTCACCGGAAGCCCTGCCGAATGCCAAGCAAAATGTTCTCGACGCCTGGTCAAGTTTGGCTGACGCGCGCCAGATCCTCGCGTTCGATGAAATCTCGACCCATGTCTCGACGAACAGAGTCTTTCGCCTCACTCTCTCGGACGACTCATCGCTGATTGCAAAAGTTAGTTCATATGGATCATATTTTCAGTTCGCAGAAGACCACGACCGGCTCGCCCGGTGCAGTGCCGAACTAAAGGGTGGTCGCTGGTCAGGCTTTCTGGCCGAGGTACTCACAAAAAATGGCCGACCATTCACCTGGTACGACGGCGACTGCTGGGCGGTGTTCTATTCGGATGTCCAAGGTCAGACAGGCTTGCCGAAAATTCTCGATGACAATGACATCGTCGCGCTCGCTAAGGAGATCGCCGAGTTTCATCTGGCCTGTGCAACCCTTGCACCGTCGTTGCCGCCGACCTCGAATTCGGTAAAAAGTGACGCCGTTCATCTTTACGATTTGCTGCGCGACGATCAAGCAGACAAACATTTTGAACTTGATTCACTTTCTATTTCGACATTGCAACGGTTCACCCACGACTTTTTGTTGCATCTCGAAAAGGTCCATTATGACGAATGGCGACGAATCCCGATTTTGGTGGATTGGAACTTGGGCAATTTTTCGGTTGGTCCAAGCACCGACCATGCCGCACGTTCGTTTAGGCTTTCGACCCGTTGGGACTACGACTGGTTTCGTGTTGAGTCTCGCCTACTTGATTTCTACTTCCTTAGTCGAGTGTCTTCGCGCACGGGCGACAAAACTCAATTCGCTTACTCTGCGCACACACTTACCGAACCACGATTTGTGAAATTCATCGCGGCTTATCATCAGGTCTATCCGCTAAGTGAGATCGAAATTCAATTTCTGCCGTTCGCCTACCGGTTTTTTATTCTAAATTACGTGATCAGGGAGGGAGCGAGATTTTTTAGACCAGATCTTTGCTCCCAGTTTCGCCGCGATGCCGCACATCATTATCTGATCGATTCAGAGCGTCTTGATTTGAGTGAGCTCTTGTCAGCGATTCGCTGACAAAGTAACCGAATTAATCGCGGATCTTGCGTAACTTTGCCGCGAAAACTTTACCCTTGGCTACATACGTACTCACACCGTGTTGAATATCTTCGACTCGAGCCAGACCTTTTTTGATCACCGCAGGTGAACCGACTGCAAGCGCTCCAGCGGGCACAATCGTGTCGTTTAGTACGACCGAGTTCGCCCCGACGATCGCCCCCGATTCGACCACGACTCGATGCAAAACTATTGCCCCTGACGAAACTTGCGCACCTGACATGATCGTGCAGGCTTCAAGGTGCACGATGTGCCCGATTACGCAATCGTCGCCAACAATCGTCGGTGTATCTGGCATCGTGTGCAACACACAATTGTCTTGAATACTCGTTCGCGCGCCGATTCGAATTTCGCCGTCATCACCGCGCAACACGGCACCAGCCCAGATAGTAGATTCGGCGCCGATTTCAACCGATCCAATCACGACGGCTTCGGGATGCACAAACGCAGTTTCGTGAATTTTGGGTACTCGATCCCCAAGTGCATATATCGCCATGTTTTCACCGTAGTCTTTTTGTTTGCGAAATTTCGTGAGTGTCTATATTTTCGGCACGGTGACGTCGCTCAAAGATGGCAAATCATTGATTTGCCTATACCGTAAAGACTCATGTCCAGGCGTCTTGATGTTGAATTGACCAGTGCGCGCGCAGACGGCATGTGGACTTGGCGGGCTGCTGGCGCAAAAGTTCCGAAGGGTGTGGTCGAAGCTACCCTGCTTCCAGATTTAAGCAAAGTGGGCGACGTACTCAAGATCGAAGCCGATTTTGATATCGATGGCATCACGGTTCTTAGCGTCGTTCAACAGCGTGACAAATCACAAAAGGCAACTTTTTTGCAAATAATTGCCGATAAACCCTTTGCGGCGGTTACTGAAAAACTGTCTCGAAAATCCAAAACCAAAGACGACAAGCCGCGTCGTGACAAACGTGGTCCGCGCACCGATCGTCCCTCAACTTCCGAAACGTCCGACAAACCGCGTCGCGAGCGCCAACCTCGCGCACCCCGAACACCTCGTTCACCGGGCGATGTAGCAGCGCCGCCCGTCGTTCAACTTCTAATTCGTCCGGCAGCCAAACGGATCAAACCTGGACGCACACATCGTCGCGCAATTCTCGCCTCTTTACCCGAGGAACAACGCAGCGTTGCCGAGCGAGTGCTCGACGGTGGTCTGCGATCCGTGCGCGAAGCGATCAAGACACAAAACGTTAAGTTAAAAGCCGACGGAAAACCAGAAGTCAAGGCCGACGGGTTGATCTCGATGGCGCAAGATATTTTGCCAAAGCTTAAGGTCGCCGAGTGGCTTGACAAGGCCGAAGCCGCAAAGAAAGATCTGCTTCAACTTGATCTGCGTGATCTGCGAGCAGTCGTTGCGGGTGCTGATGACCCAATGGTGGTGCGTGACGAGACAACTCGCGAACTTGCCAAAGAATTAAAATTGGCTCTCAAACAACGCCAAGAAGCCGAAATGTCTCAATGGCTCGAAGACATCAAGGCCTCACTCGCCGCCGCACGAGTTTTGCGCGCAATCAAACTTTCTGGCGAACCGCCAAAAGCCGGCGTTTTATTTCCTGTTGAACTTGGTCAACAACTTGCGAAGGCGGCTGCAGATTCGTTGTCGAACGAAGCAAGTTCGGACCGTTGGATTGCAGTACTCGAAGCACTTGCATTCTCGCCGATTCGAACCGCGGTGAAACCACTTGGCGCACCGCAAGCCACAACTGACGCTTTACGACAAACCGTCAAGCGCCTTGCACCGTTAGTGCCACAGATTGCCACACTCTTTGCGATCGAAGTCAAACCTGGCGCACAGACGCCACGTCCATTGCGACCACCTCGCCCAAAGCGCGAGTTCAAACGCAAGCCAAAAGACAAAAAATCTGCGAACACTCTGTTAAATGCGAATGTATCGGTAGATACAAATGTGCCGGTGACGACTATCGACCTAGCGACAGCGTCTGAACCGATTGATTTAGCACCAGCAGAGCAAGCACCAACCGAGCAAGTGCCAGTGACTGACGCCTCGCCTACTACTCAGGCCACCTGATCAATTAGTCTCGCGTTATGTCAAACATCGTTGAATATGAAGTCCGTGGGAAAATCGCAATCATCACCCTCAATCGTCCCGAGGCTCGTAACGCTGTCAACGGCGATGTAGCCAGTGGTCTCGAAGCTGCAATCGACAAACTTGAACAAGACGCGAATGTATGGATCGGCATTCTGGCCGCCAATACTGCCGGTCAAGAGCGTCCAGTGTTTTGCGCCGGCGCCGACCTTAAAGCCATCAATTCGGGACAAGCCGCTGCACTCAATACTTCGCGCGGTGGATTCGGTGGGTTCGTCTATCGTGATCGCAAAAAACCGGTTATCGCCGCAGTTGACGGTCTGGCGACAGCCGGAGGATGTGAACTTGTTCTGGCATGCGACATGCTCGTTGCTTCGACACGTTCGGCCTTTGGTCTGGCCGAGGCAAAGCGAAACTTGATCGCTGGTGCTGGCGGTCTCTTCAGGTTGCCTCGGGCGATAGGTCGTGCAGTAGCAATGGAAGCGATTCTCACGGGAGATCCATTCACCGCTCAGCGAGGCTACGAACTTGGCATGGTCAACAAACTGACTGAGCCCAATACAGTGCTCGATGTTGCAATTGAACTCGCCAACCGAGTCTGCATGGCCGCGCCGCTCGCGGTTTGGGCGAGTCGCAAAATTGTGCTCGCGGCAGCCACCGAGTCAGACGAAACACTTATTGGTATGACCAACAAGGCTTTTGGTGGCGTCCTATCTTCTGAAGACACAAAAGAAGGTCTCACGGCGTTCATCGAAAAACGCCCACCTAATTGGCAGGGCAAATAAAAGTTTAGTCGCGCAAATCAGTCGTCACGGTAATTAAACGTGCGACTAGACCCGCTCTTTCGTAAAGGTTTTTAGTTTCTCGGTCGCCTGGCAAGGCCAAAGCATCTAAAGCAACAATTTTCAGTCCCTTTGCCCAATCAACAGTTGCAGAGATCAAGGCATCACCGACGCCGAGGTTGCGCGCGTCTTTGGTGACAAAAACTTGTTCTATCGTCGCGATCTCCCCGATGACGGTGGTACTCATTCGCGCCAGTAAATATCCCATCACGGTTCGATCGATTCCGGCCACAAAAATACCCAAAGACTTATTGTTTACCGCCGCTAACCAATTCGGTGCGACTACGGCTATATCTTTCGCCAGACGACCGCCACCACGGAACTCGTCCAACGATGATCTGCCTTCAGACTCGAGTAGTTCGAGTAGTTCGCAATCCGGCTCAGATCCTCGACGAACAAAGATCTGCATGTTATGACAAACCTAGTCTGGTTGATTTGCAAATAGCGGACAGGCGTCGTCCTCAACGGGGCAACCCGGTGCGGATTGTCGAACAAGCAAGAAGCAAAGAGTGCATTGAGTT
Organism: Bifidobacterium breve; assembly: GCA_945893395.1. Lineage (GTDB taxonomy): Bacteria > Actinomycetota > Acidimicrobiia > Acidimicrobiales > Ilumatobacteraceae > BACL27. Next base: position 27,644 of record CAMDEC010000001.1, on the reverse strand, counting down.
TCATCTACCCGCCTTGGCTGCAGTCTTTCAGTGCCGTCAGTTCGATCATCGCCAATTACTTCCTCTTCTTCAGGCGCAGTTTCTTGAGGTGATGCAAGTTTCTCTTGCAAGATCGACGACAAGTCAGCTTCAACGTCATCTTCGGTGCGTAGGTCTTCGTCCTCTTCTTCGTCGTCGCCTGACTTTGGTTTCGTCGGACCCTCGGATGCGATTGTCGAACCTTCATCGATGATCGGTGTATCAACCACGAGCGCATCGGGGTCGATCTCTAATTCGTCTTCGACATCAACCAAATCTTCGGGGATAAGAACTTCATCACCGTCAACTAAATCATCTGGTTCGATATCGTCGGCCACGACTTGGTCAGAAACTTCTTCAGAAACTTCGTTATCGGGATCTTTTTCGTCAGTCATGCAGTCCTATTAGGTGATTAATTTGAAGCGCGCATAGTATCGGATAACTGACCCCAAAAAACCAAATCGGGGATTTAAGGCTCACTTTCGCCTTGATTCGGCCCGTTTTTCTGAATTGAGGCGTTCAAGTTCGGGAGATTCTTTGACCAAATGGGTCATCGCCTCGGCCACCGCTTTGTGACCCGCCTTCTCGCCGATCAGTCGATGCATCTCAAGAACAACTCTGCGGTAAGAAGGATGTCCCTGCGGCGACGAACGAAGTTCAAGCATATGAATTGCCTCGCGAGCGTTAAATTGCATCACATAGCGCAGTCTGTATGCCATTGAGATTGCATATGGTGCCTGACTCGGATAGTCAGTCAAAAGTGCGTCATAGAGCGAGCTTGATCGCGCCATCACGTCATCGAATTGGTCCCCCAAACCGGCTTGCACAATTAGTTCTGGTCGTACGAATCCATGGTGGGGCGTCAGACGCTGCCACTCAATAGTCAGCAATCTATGGCGCTGCAGATCCCTGAACGCCCCGTAGTCACCCAATACGTCGAATCGATAGTCAATTCGCTCAAAGGCTCGACCCGGTTTATGACGACGATTTTCGCGTTCGCCAACATATGCACGAATCAACGCCACCCGCCGATCATGACTCAGCTCGCGCACTTGATCCATCAGTTGGTGTTCGGGCAAATGTGAACTTGAATAACAAATCGCTGCGAGCAATTTATCTTCACCATCCGGATCAAAGTCGGTGAGTTCGACTTCGGCAGCGTCTTCGGGGTCAAGCGCGCCAAAATATTCGTCGACTAGTTGTATCGTTTGCTGTTCTTGACGTGTCAGATACTCCGTCCATCTTCCACCGCGGTCGGCAATGTCAACTCGTCGCAAGAAACTTGGCACGACCTTGCGCAGTTCTTCGAGCATCAAATCTGCATAAAACCTGGCTTCAGGCAAATGATGACCGCGCATTCGCAACAGCAGAGCTTCGTAACCTTGGCCGCTGCCATAAATGCCGAGATTCGAAAGCGATGCCGCAGGCAAAACACCGCGCACCGCATCCAACGCCTTGGCTCGCGTGGCTTGCTTGAAGACAAAATCAGAGACATTAGAGTCGTGCTTCACCGTTTTGCGCACGTGTTCGGTGACGTCAACGACCATCGACGAATAAGAATCGAACATTCTGTCCATGTCTCCGACATAACGTGTGCCAAATGGACCATTGAGAATATCCCCGTCTCGATAAAACCGATAGCGCCCGCCGAGTCGGGCGTCATAGTTGATATACCGGGTGCTTTGTTCGAGATAACTCATCAGCCGGCCCCGTTCAAGAATTTTGGTCAAAAGGTTTGACGCCTGTTCGCAAGCTAGATGTACGCCACCCAATTGAGCCACGCTGTCATCGCCATACTCGACAAAAATTTTCTCATACAAATTTTCGGCGCGCTCCAAGCCGGTCGTGGCGTCAACCGATTTATCTCCGCTCAAATCAAGATCGTTTACGAACTCATCCAGAAAAAGTCGTCGCAAACTTTTTGCGCTACGACTGTAACGGGCAAATAGCGCACCCTTGACCACCTCGGGAAGATTGACTAAGGCAAAAACAGGTCCATCCAGATTGGTAAAATATCGGCGTAATATTTCTTGCTCATCGGCTTCAAAGACTTCTGGTACGTACACCGTCACGGCGCGTTATCTTACGAGTCTGCTCGCCCAATATGCGGGATTACCAAAAACCTAGAAGTCAGGCCTAATTATTGGGCTTAAAGCACACCCTCTGGCACCAGTCCAGCGCCGAATGCAGCCTTCACATCGCGTTGCAAAGTCTCTGAAGCCCACATATCGATCGCTGTCATCGCCATGATTTTTGCACCATCAATAATCGCCTGGCTTGCCTCTTGGCCCTTGGTATGGTCGGCGAACGCCGCACTGTGCAGCGAAACGCCGCCCGGCGCAACTTGGATCATCGGGTGAATTGATGGCACCAGATAACTGATATTGCCCATGTCTGTCGAGCCTCCGCCGGTTCCAGGCAATAATTCGCTGGTCATCTTTCGTCCGAATGTCTGGGCATTGCGGATATAACTCTCGAGCAGTGGCACATTATCAATCAGATCGGCAAACGTATTGCCCTTCCATTCGAAACTTACCGTGCAACCAGCGGCCATGGCTCCAGCTTCGAGGCACTGAGCGACCCGCTGCTTGAGTGGTTGCAGACTCTCAATGGTCGGTGAGCGCACGTACCAATCCATTTCTGTTTCACGAGGGACGATATTTGGCTTCTCTCCCGAGTTGGTAAAAATTCCGTGAATTCGTTCGGTAGGCAAAATATGCTGTCTCAAAGCAGCAACATTCATATATCCAAGAACTGCCGCATCAAGCGCGTTCTTGCCTTTGTGCGGTGATACCGCCGCGTGTGCGGCAAGACCATGGAATTTGACCAGCAAGTTTTGAATCGCAATCGCATTCATTCGTGCCAGATCTGCGTCGGCTGGGTGAATCATCATCGCCGCATCGACATTTTTGAAAGCACCCTTGCGCGCCATTTCGATCTTTCCACCGCCGCCCTCTTCGGCAGGTGTGCCCATCAGACGCAGGTTGCCGCCGCACTGCTCAACAACACCAGCAAGAGCGATTCCCGCACCGAGACCCGCAGTGGCGATGATGTTATGTCCACATGCATGACCGATGCCGGGCAACGCGTCATACTCGCAAAGTACAGCCACCGTTGGACCACCGCCCCCACGCACAGCAACATCAAAAGCAGTCGGCAAATCAAATGCCCCACGAGTTACGCCAATTTTTGAGTCAGCGATGTATTCAGTCAAAATTTTGTGTGCAAAATGTTCTTCAAAATTAGTTTCGGGTTTGGCGTGGATTGCCTGACTGATTTCAATCAGATCAGATGCTCGATGGTCGATGTCATTACACACCGCTTGCTTAATCTCAGAGATCTTTTGTTGGTTCATCGTCGTGGTCATATAGCCATCATAACCTTCACCAATAAATCGAAACCGCGTCAGGAATCACCCTAAAACTGCAACGTTTGACTGCTCCGAATTCAACCGAATCCAAGGTCAATATCGCTGTTTCAGGATCATTCGCTACATAACTCTGGCTTTGCAGGTATTTCAAATGTGGATGAGGCAAATGCGAACCAGATCTACTCAATCGGTATGCAGTAATTCGTTGTCTCAAACTCATCGCCTCGTCAATCAATAAGACATCCAGTTTGCCGTCATTTGGATGCGCGCGAGGTGCCCAATCTCGACCGGCGATAAACGAGGTATTGAAAACTCCGGTTATTGCTCCGCGTCGCCAACTATTGCGGATCAACGCATTGCCTAGAAAAATTTCACACGAAATTTGGTCGTCACAGTCAGAAATTTCTACTTCAATCGCATCAAAACTGGTTTTCAACATCTTCTCGACGCTCAAGTCCGAACCATTCATGCCAAGCGAGCGGGCGATGTTTGAATTCAGAATCGCGATGCTTTGATTGGGCAGTGAACTCTGAAACTGTTTCGTCAGGTATTCATTTACATGTACGTCATTCTCGAACACCAACAAGTCGTCAGGTTGAAGAACTCTGTGACCCCAATCCTCGCCGCGCTTAATTACCATCAGCCCGAGACCGAAGACCCCTGCGACGCTGCCACGACACCACGCAACACCGCCTGAGCCGCCTGTTCAGCACACTTGCTGGTCTGTGACGAGGGCGTGATCAACGCAATTTGGCGAAGTAGATCCACCAACTGTTTCATCGTTCGGACAAAATCACCTGCTGTGAGATCGTCACTCAAAATATCGATCAGTTCACCGCCACTCGCCCATTCCAAAGTTATTTCAAGCAGACCAGGGTCAAGCGAGCGATGTGGCGCGACGCTCGCTGCCTCTTCATCACGCGCAATTTTGGCGCTCAGGTCCTTGAGTTGCTTCCATTTGGTTTGCAGAGATTTCGGAATCCTGGGTTTGGGTGGATCTTCGACTCGTCTGAATTCAAAGACAAAGACGCTCAATAGTGACGCCAACTCTGGTGGCGTCAGATTGTCGAAGATTCCTGCGGCAAGAGATTCGGCAATCACCAGATCAAGTTCATGAAAAATCCTGGCCAACGAGCAACCTTGCGCAGTGAGCGTCCACTGCGCTACATAACCGCGTCGCTCCATAAGCCGCACAAGGTCGTCGAACCGCGCACTCACCGACTGCACAGACTTCTCAATTCGTTGTTCAATCGCCCTCAACTCGCCGTCAATTCGGTCTGCCGATCTGGCCGCAATTAGTCGTCTGCGTAACTCGGGGTCGCTCGCCACGGGATGATCTCGTTCAGCCTGACCTCGATTTGGATGCGACTTTGAATTGATCTTGGTTCGTTGGACTCGATTTGCCACCTCTTTGATGAATTTAGGACTGGTGCGTGCATAAGAATCCGGAATTTTTATATGCCCGAGTTTTACGGGCGGCGAATCAAAGTCACCTGCCTGCACCTGGAACACGGCACGATTGGCTGCAATAAGGGTGAGCTTTGTGCCGTTGGCACGTTGCGCAGTGGCGACGACTGCTGCCTTGCTATCGCGACCGCCCTTTGGAATATTGATTAGATCACCTAACTGCAACTCTTCGATCGCGGCTGCGATTTGTGTTGCATCAGGTCGCACATCGAAGGCTCGACGATATTCATCAATGTCGCCTAACGGACTCGTGGCCTGATCGCGCAGTCGGTCCCGTTCCTTGGTGCGACGAGTGACACGGGCCTGTAATTCAACTACATCACGACCGCTTTGAAACTGAGCGAAGGATAAGTTCAGCAAATGATGGGCTTCTTGTCGCGAGTGCGTCTGGATCAAATTCGCAGCCATGTTGTAAGTCGGTCTAAACGCCGAGACCAATCGAAAAGATCGACTCAACGCCAAAGCTGCGACCGCGTCGAAACTTACAAATTGATTCCATAACACGAGAGCATGCCCCACGGTGTCGATGCCTCTTCGACCAGCTCGACCTGTCAGCTGCGTATATTCGGACGCTTTCAGTGGCTGATGGTGCTCTCCCGTAAATTTTGTAATCTTTTCGATCACAACGGCTCGAGCCGGCATATTTAGTCCTACTGCGAGCGTTTCTGTTGCAAACACCAGTCGTACCAAACCACGAATGAAACACTCTTCGACAATTTCTTTGAACGCCGGCACCAAGCCGGCATGGTGTGCACCGATGCCCGACTCGAGTTGGTTGGCGAACTTCGAGAAACTAAGAGCAGCCAGGTCGTCATCACTGAACATCGAGACGCGGGCATCAATGATTGCGGAGATTTCAGCCCGTTGCTCCTGGTCAGTTAGACGCAAACCGGAGCGCACGCAAGATTCGGCGGCTTCGTCACATTGATTGCGACTGAAGATGAACACGATCGCCGGAAGTAGGTCTTGTCGCTGCAAAAGGTCAGCTACTTCGACACGATTCGGGGTAAATACTCGTGGGCGGCTCCTAGTTCGGCTTGCACGATAAGACCTTCGATTGTCACTCGAGCCGTCAATGGTGCGACCTGCCGTTACTTGAAGTTCGAGTTTTGCAACCTCAGGATTCGGTGTGCCATTGACGATTGTCTCGTACATATTTACTTCGTGGCTACTCGAATCACCGACAACGAAATGATTGACCAATTCAACGGGTCTCTTTTCTTCGACCACCGGCAGAGTTCGACCCCGAACAGTGCTCAACCACTCCGTCACTTCGGTGGCATTGGACACCGTCGCCGAGAGGCAGACCAACTGCACCGTCGGGTCGAGATGAATGATCACCTCTTCCCAAACTGGTCCGCGGTAGGCGTCTTGCAAGAAGTGCACCTCATCTAACACGACGACCGCAAGTTGATCCAGAGCTTCAGATCGAGCATAAATCATGTTTCGCAAAACTTCTGTTGTCATCACCAAAATCGGGGCGTTCGAATTGACACTGTTGTCACCAGTCAACAAACCAACGTCACTTCTTCCGTAATGAGCGACCAAGTCGTTGAATTTTTGATTCGAAAGAGCCTTGATTGGTGCGGTGTAGAACGCCCGCTGTCCTTGTTGACGCGCTGCCTCAATTGCATATTCGGCAACAAGTGTCTTGCCCGAACCGGTTGGCGCGGCAACCAGAACAGAATCGCCTCGATCTAAAGCGTCGAGTGCTTCAATTTGAAATTTGTCGAGACCAAAGTTGTATCTCGAAATCAGCGATTCACGACTCGGTCTAGGCATCGAGCAGGTCGCGAGTCTTAATCAGCTTGGCGAGAACGTTTGCGAGTCGCAAGGAAGCCTACAAAAATTGCCACAAAGTACAGCAGCGTCAACGGCAAGCCGAGTGCCATCAGCGTGATTGGGTCACCGCTCGGTGTGATGATCGCCGCAGTAAAAAAAATTACGACTATCGCAATACGCCACTGTTTGAGCAACGTCTTGGGCGTCAAAACACCAGCGAGTTGCAAAAATACGATCAATAAGGGTGTAAGGAAACCGACGCCAAAGGCCAAGATCATCAAAGTAACAAGACTCACATATTTTGTAATTTGAAAAGCCTGATTGACATCGGTGCCTGACCAAGAAATTAGAAACTCAAGCGCGCGTGACAGCGTCCAATATGCGAGCGCACATCCCGATGCGAAGAGAATTACTGAGGACGCGATAAATGGGATCGTGTACTTTTTCTCTTTGCTGCTCAGCGCGGGCACTATGAACCGCCAAATTTGCCACAACAACACGGGCAGGGCAAGAATCAAACCTCCGTAGCCGGCAATTTTCATCCGCGCAGAAAGACCGTCCAGAGGTCCGAGTGCAAAAAGCGAACCATCACAGTTGAAGTCAGATCTTTCGTCGCATAAGTTGCGGTAAGGACGGGTCAGAAATTTTAAAACTGGGTCGTAAAACGCGAGTATCGCGGCCGCACCAAGTGCCACAGCCAAGATGGATCGAATCAAACGCATGCGCAACTCACCAAGATGATCACCCAAAGACATCGTTGAAGTTCCAGATGCAGAGGAACGAAAACCCATTACGAGATGTCATCCAATACGTGCACCGAGGCTGCATCTGCTTCGGGCTTGGCTTGTGTTCGCTGCGCGGCGATTTCTGCAGCCCTTGAGATGGCTTCTGTGATTTCATCATCTGCGTCACTCGGTTCAGATTGAGCAATCTCTTCCTCGCTAGCTTGATATAAAACAACCGGAACTTCATTCGATTTGGGTGGCGTAGTTTGGCCGTTAGTTGTCGCGCCATATGGGATAAAAGTCGGGGTAACGACATCTTTCGCCGCCGATTGGAACTCATTTGCCGTATCTGTGAACAACGATTTCATTGAATTTGTAGTCTTCACCATCTCTTTGACCGGTTCATCCATCACTTTTCGAAGATCCGACTGCACCCCAGAGGACATGCGCTTCAATTCGCCGTACAAACGGCCTACGCGGCGAATGGCATCTGGCAGCTTTTCAGGACCCAACACGACGAGTCCAATAATCAGCAAGAACATGATCTCGCTGCCGGTCAAGTTGAACATGGTCAAAGTCTAGGAGAACAGTTCTCGTATCATCGGAGTGTGCAACAGCGTCTGCCATCGCTCTACGACAAGCCCATATTGTTTGCTCATCGCGGGGCGAGCGCACATGCTGCCGAAAATACGCGTGAGTCGTTTGAACTGGCTCTGAAACTTGGTGCAACGGGTTTGGAGACCGATTGTTGGGTGACCAAGGACGCCGAAGTCGTGCTTGATCATGACGGCGTGGTCAGAGGCAGAATATTTTCAAAGCTGCGTTCAAAGAAAATATCTGAGGTCGCAAGCACCGAACTTCCAAACTCAATTCCGAGATACGATCAACTGCTGAAACTATCCCCCGAAGACGTGCCGATTTCGATCGATATTTGTGATATCCGAGCGATGGCGCTCATCGCAGCGTCGACAAGCGACAAAGACAATCCTGGTCGAATATTCATTTGCCATCCAGATATCAGAGTCTTGGAATCCTGGAAAGCCCTCTACCCCGCGTTTCGTTACGTCAATTCAATTCGTCTGAATAAAATCGTTGAAGGTCCAGAGAGGCGGTGCGCAGACTTGGCCAAATTCAAAATCGACGTGTTGAACATGCATCACACAGATTGGAATGGTGGTCTGGTTTCTCTGGCCCATCGTTTCAACATTGGTGCGTTCAGTTGGGACTTGCAACACGAGGAACAACTACGAACGGCATTATTGATGGGCGTTGACGCGGTTTACAGTGACTGGCCAGATCGTATGGCCGACGCATTCAGCAAAACGATCACGACTTAGAAGTTTTTACAGACCCTTCGCAGAGTCAAGCGGCCAAATCAAAACAAAGGCCTGTCCGATGATCAGATTCTGATTGATCGCACCAAACATCCGACTGTCAAACGACTGCGGTCGATTATCCCCCATCAAAAAAACTTCATCAGTAGCAAGTTTGGTCTCGTTCATTTCGACAACTCCACATCTTTCACCCAAATCACTCAGTTTCGAGTCTCGCTTCGGCAAATATGGTTCAGGCAATGCCTCTCCGTTGATCAGCACCACGCAATCTTTGATCGCAATTGTTTCACCAGCCAGTCCAATCACCCGTTTAATCAAGTCATCGTGTTCAACTTCGAGGCCGTTCATTAGAGCCCTGTCAAAAACAATGACATCCCCGCGTTCGATCTTGCCCAGGCGGTATGCGAGTTTGTTGACCAAAACCCTATTGTCCGAGAACATTGTGGTCTCCATACTCGGACCGGCAATGTAATACTGCTGTACCAAAAAAACACGCAGAAACACGGCGACGACCAATGCAACGCCGATTACCACGACCCATTCGACAATTTGCCTAAAGGCCATCGATTTTCGACGCTGCGAATTGTCTAGTTGGCTTTCTGACACGCACTCATCGTAGTGCTCGCCGAATTCTCTAAAGCGAAGCGATTAATTTATCGACTCGCTCGTCTTTGCTCTTAAAGGGATCTTTCAACAGCACGGTGCGCTGAGCCTGATCATTAAGTTTCAAATGCACCCAATCCACCGTGTAATCACGTTTGCGTTCTTTCGCCCGTTTGATGAAATCGCCTCGCAGCTTAGCCCTTGTTGTTTGTGGAGCGCGATCTCGGGCAATCTCGATCTCGTCGTCATTACATATTCGATCCACTAGACCGTTGTGCTGCAATCTATAAAAAAGGCCGCGGTTGCGACTGATGTCGTGGTACTGCAAATCCACCAACTGAACTCGTGGGTCATCAAGCGCCAAACTGTGCCGATTGCGGAACGCGTCGATCAGATGATATTTGATCACCCAGTCGACTTCTCGGTTCAACTTCAATGGATCGTTCTCAATCGTCGAGATGCAATGCTCCCACATTTCGAGAGCTTTGAGTTCTTGAGTAGAGAACTTCCCGGTGTCGGCATACTTCAGTGCGCGATCCAGTAGTTCGCGCTGCACGTCGAGCGCGGACAATTCTCGACCAGACGCAAGTCTAATTTTTCTCCGACAAGTGATGTCATGACTAATTTCTCTAATCGCTCGAGTTTGATTTTCCAGGGTCAAGTCACGCAAAACGAAACCCGGATCCTCCAACATTCGCAAGATACATGCAGTTGAACCGACTTTGATGTAGTTCGAATATTCGCTCATGTTTGAATCACCCACGATTACATGCAGACGCCTGTACTTCTCGGCGTCGGCATGCGGCTCGTCACGCGTGTTGATGATCGGCCGGCTTCGCGTCGTGGCCGAACTCAGACCTTCCCAAATGTGTTCTGCTCGCTGAGCGATCGAATAGATCGGACCCCGTGCAGTTTGCAGCACTTTGCCCGAACCCGTAAAGATTTGTCGCGTCACCAAAAAAGGAATCAAAACCTGCGAGTACTTCTCAATTTCATCGCTTCGTGAAGTGAGATAGTTCTCGTGACAGCCATAACTGTTTCCCGCCGAATCGGTGTTGTTTTTGAACAAATAAATCGTCCCCCGAATACCCTCGTCGCGTAGTCGCTGTTCTGCCCCAACAAGCAAATCTTCAAGAATTCTTTCGCCAGCCTTGTCGTGCACGACGACCTCATGTATCGAATCACATTCTGGTGTCGCATATTCGGGGTGAGACCCCACGTCCAAATAAAGTCGGGCTCCATTCTCAAGGAAAACATTCGAGCTGCGTCCCCAACTAACGACTTTACGAAATAGATATCTAGCTACCTCATCTGGGCTCAATCTTCGCTGACCACGAAGCGTGCAAGTCACGCCGTATTCGTTCTCTAATCCGAATATGCGTCGATCCATATCCAAAACCTAGTCATTTCTGACCGACTTCGCTAAACGGCCTAGCCGAGAAGTGCCTTAATCTCTGCGTCTTCGATACGCCGAAAACAGCGTCGACGACCATTGCGTTCGAGCAGAGCGACTTCGAGTTCATCGTGATTCAGTTTTCGCTCTGCTCCAGAGAGAGCCAAAATCGAAACTGCGATCGCTTCTTTGATCGACATCTGAGATTTATACCCGGCTTTGAGTCGGGTCAAAACTGCCTCGCTGTCCCCACCTAACACCGAAAAATTGTGTTCGTCTAACACTGTGCCGTCATACAGCACATGAAACAGTCTGTCAGATGATGCATCGCTGCCAATTTCGGCGACCAACAGCTCAACCTCCATTGGTTTTGGTCCCTCACTGAACATTTGACTCAAAATTTGGGCATATTGGTTTGCCAAACTACGAGCATCCACGTCTTGCCTCGAGAATTGATATCCCTTGAGGTCGGCGGCACGCACGCCAGCAACACGAAGTTGATCAAATTCGTTGTATTTGCCCACACCTGCGAATGCAATTCGATCATAAATTTCACTGATCTTGTGCAAAGTCGTAGATGGATTCTCGGAGATGATCGCAATGCCATTTTCGTATTGCAGCGCAACAAGTGTGCGACCGCGGGCAATGCCTTTTCGGGCGTAGTCAGCCCGATCTTTCATGAATTGTTCTGGTGGAACGTAGAACGGCATGCTCATCGCGATCCAACTTCTTTGGCAATTTCGCCATAGATCTGACTCAACTTCTCGTTGGAGATTGCACTCCACCCATCTTTGGTAATTGAAGCCACAACCGGATAAATGCCCCGCAAGGCGTCGGGTCCTCCCGTGGCCGAGTCTGCATCTGACGCTTCCCACAATGCCTTGGCGCAAAGTTTCACCGCGTCGTCAACTGCCAGATCACGGCGCCAAGCGACTCGCATCACGGTGCTGGCATGCAGCATTCCAGAGCCCGTGGCAACGAAATCTTTCTCTTCATACCGACCACCGGTGACGTCATAGTCCCATAATCTGCCTGATTTTGATGACAGGTCAAATCCGGCGAAAATCGGCACAACCACTAGACCTTGCATCGCTGCTGGCAAGTTGCTGCGCACGAACATCGACAATTGATTCGCTTTGCCCTCGAGAGAAAGAGTCTGTCCTTCGACTTTTTCGTAGTGTTCTAGTTGCAATTGAAAAAGTTTGATCATCTCCATGGCTGGTCCGGCAGCACCCGCGATCGCTACACCGCTGAAGTCGTCAGCCGAAACGACCTTCTCCATGCTGCGGTGACTGATCAGGTTGCCTGATGTGGCGCGACGATCGCCCGCCATGACCACGCCGCCCAAACATCGCATCGCCACGCAGGTCGTGGCGTGTGGAATCTCTAGATCATTTTCCTCCGAGTGCGACGCAAACGGCGACATCCCAACTCGTTTGAGTAATTCTCCAAAATTTGCGCCCGGGTCAGAACCAGCAACGAACATCGGCATAGCCATATTTTTAGGATACGGCTATTGGCCACCTTTCTGCACGTAACTCTTTACGAAGTCCTCGGCGTTTGACTCAAGAACTTCATCGATCTCATCAAGCAGGTCGTCTAAATCCGCCTTCAGTTTTTCGCCCTTGGGCACGACCTTCGTCTCGACGACGACTTCTTTTTTTATTCGTTCGGTGTTTGATTTTTGCTTACGGGTTCTTTCAGCCATACGCGCACCATAGCCAAAAAATCGACAGATGTAAAACCACTGAGGACGACCCCAAAAAGCTCAATTAGTTGGCTTAAAGTTTGAACCCGAGACTTGATCCCCAAGCATCGCCACCAATTCGGCCGGTGATTCACATATTTCGAATAAACGTTCGGTCATCGATTTTGTTCCCCGCAATGGCTCCATCATCGGCACGCGTCGAAGCGGTTCTTTGCCGATATCGAACACGATGCTGTCCCAATTCGCCGCCACTACGTCAGACGGCCACTTCTTCAGGCACATCCCTCGGAAATATGCGCGTGTCGTGTCGGGTGGCGTGTCAATTGCGCGAAGCACTTCTGCATCGTTGACCATTGTTTCAAGATTGGCGCGTAACGCTAGGCACTTTTCAAGACGCATATCGTGATATTGCAAATCAATCGCCTTCAAACGAGGGTCATTGGCGCGCAAACTATGTCGCTCGGAAATGCCATCGATCATTCGCTTCTTTGCAACCCAGTCGACGATGTGGCATTGGGAGAGCGGATCTTCCTTAAGCCCTTCTATCACCTCGCGCCACCTTCGTAAAATTAATTTTCCATCCTCATTGCCGACCGACTCAAGACCAAATTGCGTGGCGTAGCGCTCGGCCCGTTCGCAGAGAAGTTCTTGGAGCTCGAGCGCTGTCAATGTTTTGCCAGACTCAAGCAATATTTTTCGACGCAATGTTGGGTCGTGACTCACCTGTCGTATTGCCGCCACCGGGGTCGCCAGCAACAGATCATCACCAAGTTGTCGATCCTCGATCATCGCCAACAAGATCGCCGTTGTTCCGAGTTTCAGAAAAGTAGCAACTTCGCTCATATTTGCATCACCGACAATCACATGAAGTCGGCGATATTTGCTCGGATCACAGTGGGGCTCGTCTCGAGTGTTGACGATCGGCCGTTTCAGTGTGGTTTCCAATCCGATTTCTTCTTCAAAAAAATCAGCACGCTGCGAAAGTTGATACGCGACTGAGTTGCTTGGCATACCCTCGAACTCGCTACCGACCTTGCCTGCACCGCAAAAAATCTGACGGGTGACAAAATGCGGTGTGATCAGCGTCGCCATTTCTCCAAACGGCACAGCTCTGCTCAGTAAGTAATTTTCGTGACATCCGTAACTATTGCCTTTTCCATCCGAATTATTTTTGTAGACAACCAGTTCAGCGCCCTCGGGCAACAAAGTTTTTGCGGTCGCCATGCTTTGTCTGATGATTTCTTCACCTGCGCGATCAAAGAGCAACGCCTCCGACGCGAACCGACATTCAGGTGTCGAAATTTCGGGGTGCGCGTGATCAACGTAATAACGAGCGCCGTTGGTCAAGACCGTATTCACCATCTGCACCTCGATGTCCGGCGGAAATACATCGTCAAGGTTGTAGCCCCTGGCGTCCGATCCGGGCATCTCCGCGGCGAAGTCCCAACCGATCGACGAATCAAATCGACTGACATACGAATTAATCAATAAAGACGAGGATGTGATCGGGCTTGAGTCGATCCCGGTGGCGATGATTCCATATTCGGTTTCGATCCCGAGAACCTTGGCAATGCTCAAAATATATTCCTAGAGGTATTGCCCAGTGGCGGTCTTTTCGATCGCCCGCCCGCCAGAGTTTGCATCTTTGTCGTCGCGTACGAGGGTGCGTATGAAGACGATACGTTCACCCTTCTTGCCCGATATTTTCGCCCAGTCGTCGGGGTTGGTTGTATTCGGCAGATCTTCATGCTCTTTGAACTCTTGTCGAATCGAAGTTGTCAGGTCTTCGATTGACACTCCGCGTTTGCCCCCTGCGATCAGACGCTTGATCGCCAATTTCTTGGCACGTCGAACGATGTTCTCAATCATGGCACCAGAGGCGAAGTCTTTGAAATACATCACATCCCGGTCGCCATTTTGATAGGTGACTTCCAAGAATTCGTTCGTTTGATTCTGGCGGTACATCTCGTCCACCGTGCGTTCGATCATTGCACCAACTGCCGCGTCAATCGAGCCGCCGTGTTGATCAATTTCAGATTCGGCGATCGGTACTTCGACGGTTAGATACCTCGAGAAAATCTGTCGGGCAGCAGATTCGTCTGGTCTGTCGATACGTATTTTCACGTCAAGTCGACCAGGTCGTAAAATAGCCGGGTCGATCAAATCTTCTCGATTCGTTGCCCCGATCACGATGACGTTTCGCAAACCCTCTACTCCATCGATTTCTGCCAAAAGTTGTGGCACGATTGTCGACTCCATATCAGACGAGATGCCGGTGCCCCGCGTGCGAAACATCGAGTCCATTTCGTCGAAGAAAACGATGACAGGCCAACCCTCTTCACTCTTTTCGCGAGCGCGCTGAAAAATAAGTCTGATTTGCCGTTCGGTTTCACCCACATATTTGTTGAGCAGCTCAGGTCCCTTGATATTTATGAAGTAACTCTTGGCCTTCTCGCCACCATTTGCCGACGAAACTTTCTTCGCCAAACTATTGGCCACCGCCTTGGCGATCAGTGTCTTACCACAGCCTGGTGGACCATAAAGCAAGATTCCCTTCGGTGCGGGCAATTGGTGCTCGGCAAACAGATCGCCATACAGGAATGGCAACTCGACCGCGTCAGCGATCTCTTCAATTTGACCGTCGAGTCCGCCAATGTCGGCGTAGGAAATATCCGGCACTTCTTCTAAAAGAAGGTGTTCGATTTCAGGTTGACTGAGTCGCTCAAGCAGCAGGTTCGATTTTGGATCCATTCTCAACAAGTCACCACTGCGCAAGTGGGTGCCGCGCATTGAATCTGCCAACTCGCAAACCCTTTCATCATCGCCTCGACCCGTGACCACGGCTCGAACGCCGTCATCGAGCAACTCTTTGAGATGAACGACTTCACCGACAACTTCAGCGACGCGCACCTTGACAATATTGAAACTTTCGTTGAGTACGACTTCGCAGCCCCGTTCAAGATTTTCGAGATCAATATCTGGATGTATGGCAACGCGCATTTTTCTGCCGTTAGTCAGTATGTCTACTGTTTGATCATCATTCTTGCCGACGACGACACCGTATCCACTTGGTGGTTGGGTCAACTTCTCTACTTCATCGCGCAACGATGCTATGTGCTCCCGTGATTCGCGCAATGTATACGAAAGTTTTTCGTTTTGAGCCACCGCTTGGGCCAACTGCCCTTTTGTTGCGAGCAAATTTTCCTCGAGTTGACGGGTTCGGTCACGCGCTGAATCACTTGGATCACCTTCTCGTGCCATCGTGAATTCCGCCTTTCAAGTCGCGAGCCCTACCGTATAGGTCAAACACCTGAATCCAAAAGTCGTAATTGGCATGAAATGGCCATAAAGCCCGTGTAGCCTATTTTCGTTGTCAATACTTCTATTTGCATAAAATTCAAGGAGAACCAAGGGTATGAAAGTTTGGATCGATCAAGATCTTTGCACCGGCGATGGGCTTTGCGAAGAAATCGCCCCTGAGGTTTTTACTTTGCTTGACGACGGTTTGGCATACGTTAAAGAAGGTGCGACTGTCTATGCCACAGCCAAAGGAAACGCACAGGGTGCTGCCGGGGTGGCAAACTTCGCAGACTCACAACTCGACGCAGTCGTCGAGTCAGCCGAAGAATGCCCTGGTGAGTGCATTTTCATCGAACCCTAAAAAATATTTAGGCCCCGACAAATCGGGCTGAAGTCAAGAATCCAGTGTGTGCGACCATTCGATGATCTGGTCTGACCGACGCGCCGTCGATGTGCCAAGTGCGATGTAATACTTCGAGTGTTCGATGGTCAAGCCATCCATCTCGCATCGACTCGCGAGTCTTGACCGCCTGGGTAATGCTCGGCGAATAAGAAACCAGGATCGCTCCCTTGCGCAAGGCACCTTGTGCATGGGGTACCACCTGCCAAGGCTCTGGTAAATCGAGAACCATTCTGTCAAAGCCCGTTTCAGAGATGCCCGAATAAACATCTCGCACCGAGACGTGATAGTGGCTCAATGCGCCTGCACCCAGATATTCTCGGACATTTGTTTGGGCGCGATTGGCGAAATCCTCACGGATTTCATAACCAGTAACTTCTGCACCATAACGAAGCAGGGTCAAGGACAACGCTCCGGAACCCAATCCCGATTCGAAGACTTTGGCTTGCGGAAAGATATCTGCCATCATGCAAATCGGCGCGAGGTCTTTCGGATAAATCACTTGCGCTCCACGTGGCATTTGAATTACGAAGTCTTCGAGGGTTGGGCGCAGAACAATATATTCGGCGCCCTTCGTTGACCTAAGTATTGATCCTTCTTCGATCTGCAGTACATCGCCGTGCGCCAAAAATCCAGAATGAGTATGAAATTCTCCGTCAACTTTCAACGTGAACAAGTATCGCCGTTTCTTGACGTCAATCAACAAAACCTTTTCGCCGTAAGCAAACATTAAAACCGCAACTTAATCTGTTGAATTCGTGTCAGATTCTGCACCACGCTTCTTGCCACTTTTCCGACCCAAAAGAAAAGACGAGAGCATTCCCAACGTCGATGCCCCACCAACTAGTGCTTTCAACTGCAGCGACTTGTTGCCTAGGGAGACTTTCAGATCTTCCTGAAATTGCTCGAGACCTGCAACAACGTCTTCGCGTGATACTTCATCCCCTTGACTCATAACTTACTTAGTGTTCCTTTGCGAATGCGCGACTTTGCGACGAAAAACAAAACAACGCAAACCGCGAGCGCAAGCAAATAACTTAACCAAGACCATGAACCCGAATCGCCGAGATCGCTCGTCTGCAACAGTCGCAACACGCCAAGCGCGCCGAACACGAGCGCGGCACTGAGGCACAGCGCTGCCAAAAGACCATAGGCGATCCATCTGCCTGCGCCGCGAATCGGTTTCAATGTTTCGCGTTTGGCGTAATCGAAAACCATTTCGTAGACGTCGGCAAAAGATTTGCTTTCTGAATCTTCACTTTTTGACGAACTAATCTTGAACCCAGTCACGAAACCATTCTACGGCGCAACTGCCTGGGTTAAGGGTAGAAGTTTATTGACATCCATACGTTCGTCACCAAAAGCAAGCGCCGTTGCCAAGTCGTTCCAAATTGAACGGTAAAAGTTCAATGTCGACACTCCCGAGCCGTTCATGATCAACGAGAACACACTGCTGCGCTCTTCATTCAATGGAAACATCCCCGACAGAGATTTGACGCCGTTCAGAGTGCCAGTTTTTGCAAGCATCGTTCCGGAGCCAGCACCCGACATGAACGTGTCGCGCAATGTGCCGCTCTTGCCTGCCAACGCCATTGCAGTCGTGACCAAACCTTTTCGCCCATCTCGTTGCAACAACTGTGCGATCAAATTGCAAGTCAGCCGATTACCTCGATCCAAACCAGACCCGTCGATCAGGGCGACTCCTAGGCCCGGCAATCCCCATTCCGCGATCTTCTCAGCGATCACAGTCAATCCATCGACTCGTGTTGCAGAATTTCGAACTACGAGTCCGATTTCTTTCACGAGCAATTCAGCCGTGTTGTTGTCACTATTAGTCAGCATCTCGACCACGACTTGAGTCATTGGCACTGATTCAATTGTCGCGATCACTGGCATATCCATTGATGCTGCGCCGACATCGGGCGCATCTCTGACTGCAATTCCGCGCGATACGAGTAATTTGGTGAATTCAGTCGCTGCGGCAAAAGCCGGATTTGCTGGTTTGAGTGGCGTACCAGATATAGACCCATCGTTGATCATCAATGCGCCAAGTGGTCCCGCCTCTACGCTGCGAATACCATCGCCCCAACTCGGCACGTATCTTTCACGGTCATAAATTGTCTCATCGCCGATCACGCCGCCGTCAACCGAGGTGACCCCGAGCGCCACCAATGCATCAACTAGCGCCTCGACGTCTGTCGGGGTCAGGGTCGGATACTTCTCAGTAAGTGGATACGCACGCGTCGTAAGCAACGGATCCCCGGAACCAACCAACCAGAGATCGCCGCGCACGACCGAGTTGCCGACAATGCCGAGCAACCTCGTCGTGAATTTTCGGTCGGGTCCGAGCACGTCCAAAGCAACTGCGGCGGTGATCAATTTTTGGTTGCTGCCAGGAATCAAAGCCATGCTCGGGTTGACTTCGATGATCATTTTGCCATCCGTAGAAATCACCAGGCATGACTCGGCGGGCAATGCACCGACCACTTGCTCAAGTTTGCTCTGAACTTTGGCCGCAGAATTTAGATCTACGAGAGTTTGTGGCACCCTGCGGACCGACAAAATCTGAGTGACAGGTGGCGGTTGCAAGGGCTTTTGAATTTCCAACGGTCGCACTTCATCACCGGCAGCAAATGCGACTTGCCAAACCGATAACAACGGTATTGCGCCGATAACTGCCACTGAAACCAGCGCAATCATCAGTCTTCGAGTCGACATCCGCTCAGAATTTTGCGATAGCCGCAGCAAAATCATTTGCAGTTTGACGAGCTTCATTTCTATTTAGCCGAGCCCTTCCATTTTGCATAACGATAAACATCACCCAGGGCGCGTGCCGCCCTCTGACCGCTCGCATAACATAACCGACCAGTTTGTTGCACCGCGAGCACTCCTGGATTCGTCGGGTCGGCGACCCCAAGTTCCGTCGCCACCAAAATCGGCTTTCTGGTTTGCTGTGAAAGCTCTGCTGCCACTTCGGCGTACTTCATGTCTTGTCGTTCGTGATAACTAACGATTCGATCCAATTCGAAGGCATCAAAAAATCGACCTTCGCGCATCAGGCGCGCTTGATTCGACTGTATCCCCAATCCCAAAAAGATTATCGAATCAACTTTTGGATGCATTGCGATCAATCGCATCACGTCGGCGATGGTCTCACGAGTTTCCCCACCCGCGCAGTCCACGGGATTATTGCGACTCCATCGCAGTGGTAGCAATTCAGAAATTGCAATCAACAAGTCCTCAGGCAACGGCATCAAGTTCAAGACTTGTTCGTCGGCGACGACATCTGATGTGACCACGCCCCACCCGCCCACTGTCGTCAAAATTATTGTGTTCGGCCCGTTGGGCAGTGGTTGCGTCGCGAATGTCGCAGCAACATCAAACGCCCGCTCCGCATCGGCTACGCGTATCACGCCAGAATCGTCACACACTCCGTCAAAAATACGGTCGTCGCTGGCGATCGCTCCCGTGTGACTGGCCGCCGCTCGAGCACCACTTTGGGTTGCACCACCTTTGAGCACGATTAAAGGTTTGACCGCGGCGAGCGTGCGCATCGACTGCAACAATCTTCGGCCATCCTCTACGCCTTCGATGTAAGCAAGAGCGACCGATGTCGCCGAGTCGGTCGCAAAGTACTCGAAGAAGTCTGGTACCCCGACTTGCGCGGCATTACCCGCCGAAACTGACCGGGCGATACCTACTTTTGTTTGTCGGGCGTAATTCATGAAACTTGAAACAAAATTGCCGCTTTGACTGACAACCGAAATTGATCCACTAGGTGGGTATGGCCCGACGATCTGAGCGCACAGGCTTTTTGGCGTGCTGACGACTCCTTGTCCATTCGGACCAACAAGCAAAATATCGAGACTCTTTGCCAAGTCGCGAAGTTCTCGCTGCGCGGTTTTACCTTCTTCGCCAGCCTCGCCATAGCCAGCAGAAGTCACATAAACGGCTTTAACTCCCTTCCGCGCGCAAGCTCGCAAGATTTCAACATTCGTCGACGCTGGCGTACAAATAAAAGCCAAATCCACACCGTCATCTGGAAGTTCATCAACTGATGCCAAACAGGTGATGCCAAGGACGTTTGATTTTTCTAAATTCGTCGCAAAGATTCGACCCAAATAACCGCTGGCCAAAATATTGTGCAACGACACGAACCCAAATTTGCCGGGGTGTGTCGACGCGCCAACAACCACAATTCCTTCGGGTTCGAACAGCGCCGCAAAATGTTTCGGCGAAATCCAATTCTGATTTGAAGGTTCGATGCTTGTCGGTCGGCTATCTCGTTCAATTAGCGCATCAACGGCCACGATTGAGCCATCTTGCCTGACGATCAACGGATTTATGTCGACAGATACAACCGATTCGTCCGCGACTCCGAGATTCGATACGGCGATCAGTGCCTCGCACAACTGTTTGACAATGAGCGGTTCATCCCCACGAAAGTTGCCGAGCACATCTTGCTGCTTGAGTCGCGCAATCATCCGACGGGCAGCAGTCTGATCTATCGGTGTCGGTGCAAAGACAAAATCATCCAACACCTCGGCAAAAACTCCCCCAAGACCGCACATCACGAACGCTCCGAATTGGGCGTCGCGCACGAGGCCAACAATTAGTTCTCGCCTACCCTTTTCCATCTTGGCTACCAACAGCGAGACTTTGCCATCAGCAACCGTTGCCTGAGCGAGAAGTTCGGTGGCTGCTTCCAAAGTCTCTTGTGCATTTCGCACGTTTAATCTGACCAAGCCGCGCTCTGACTTATGGCTGATCGAACCTGCGCAAAGTTTTATTGCCACTGGAAATCCAATTTTGGTTGCCGCCTCTATTGCCTGATCGGCCGAGAAAATTTCTGTCTCTTGGGCGAACGTGACACCGAACTGTCGCAGGATTCTCTTTGATTCGGCCTCCGAAATCATCGTTTGCTGCGAATTCGACACGTCGTAACAGTAGTGTGAGATCGTCCTTGAAAAGATAAATTGACTCCGTGCAAATAATCTCCGCGCTGTTTGTAGAGAACTTTGCGTTGCGCCAAGCCCCAGGTCCAAGCACTCGCATTGACTTGACTGGAGCGTTCTTTTCTTTTGCCGCCCCAACGCCTGTACCCGTCACAATCGATCCGCACTTGGTCGTGCTGGTTTATTGTCCAGAGAGCGAACCTGGCAACTCGGTACTCGAAGTCGTGTTTCGAAAAGGTGCTTTAGCCGACGATGAACAACTTGCCCGCAATGTAAGCCCGTTTACGGTTGAGCCGGGCAAATTCACTTATCGACTCGTGCGCGGCGAACTTGCCATCGCCGAATATGGTCAGATTTTCGCACACTGTCGAGTCGGCACGGCACAATGGCATCTAGTGCCTCTGACAATCCTGCCACCAGTTGAGCCACAATCAAATCCAACTTGACCCGTTTTACCAACTAGTTTTAGCGCAATGGTTTCAAAACTCTCGACTCAGCAGGACTCGCAGGCAGTCTCGTGCATTCGTGGTATAGCCATGGACGCTCCGCTGATGGCAAAAAGTGGGCATCAAGGCACGGCGATGGCCCTCGCACCACTTGGGCATGTTTTGTACAGCAGAATTTTGCGCCACAACCCCAAGAGTCCGACATGGAAGAATCGTGACCGCTTTATTTTGAGCAATGGTCATGCCTCGATCTTGCAATATGCATTGCTGTTTCTAAATGGTTACGGTCTCGAAATTGAGGATCTTAAAAAGTTTCGTCAATTCGGTTCGATGACTCCTGGTCACCCCGAAGTCGGTCACACTCTCGGAGTCGAAGTCACAACGGGCCCGCTGGGGCAAGGTTTCGCCAACGCCGTCGGCATGGCGATCGCCGAGCGAAACTTGCGCAGTCGCTTCGGGGCGTCAGCCTGCGATCACAATACTTATGTGATTGCGAGCGACGGTTGTTTCATGGAAGGAATAAGCCACGAAGCGGCATCGCTCGCGGGCCATTTAAAATTAGATCGTCTGGTCTGCATCTTCGACGACAATTCAATCACGATCGATGGATCAACTTCATTGAGTTGCTCGGATGATGTCGCAAAACGATTCGCTGCATACGGCTGGAACATCATGCAACTCGGCGAGATTGCCGATGACCTAGATGCGCTTGAAGACGCACTGATCACTGCTCGAGCAACTCGTGGGGCGCCAACACTTTGTATTTTGAAGACTCACATTGGCCACCCATCTCCAGATTTCACCGACGCCCACGAGGCCCACGGCAATCCGTTTACGGCTGCGCATGTGGCGACAACAAAAAAAATTATGGGCATCCCCGACGAACCATTCTGGGCGCCCAAAGATCTGGTGACCGCGCTACGTAACCACGCAGTCGTCAGAGGTGATTCGTTCAGCGCGCAGTACGAAACAGATATCAGCGAAATTGAAGATCGGTACCTCTGGGAGGCTGCGTGGGCCACTCCGAATTCGTCGTCGTTTAGTTCGTTGCTCCCAGAATTTGATAAATCGACGAATCTCGCAACCCGACAAGTTATTCAGAAGGTTTTTGACGCTTCCCTACCCGCGCTACCCGGACTAATCGCCGGATCCGCCGACCTAACCGGCAACACCGGCACGAAACTTTCGAAGCAAACAGCCCAGAGTGTCACGGCACCTGATGGTCGACAAATATATTTCGGCATCCGCGAGCATGCGATGGGTGCCGCCGTCGTCGGCATGGCTCTGCACGGCGGCATGCTTCCCGTTTGTGGCACATTTTTTGTGTTCGCTGATTACATGCGCCCCGCTATTCGACTAGCGGCGCTATCAAAAGCCAAGTGTGTATTTATTTTCTCACACGATTCTGTGGGCGTCGGCGAAGATGGTCCAACTCACCAACCAGTCGAGCAACTCGCCTCAGTGCGCGCGATTCCAGATCTTCAAGTAATTAGACCCGCCGATCCAAACGAAACAGTCGCGGCATGGTGTGCAGCAGTTGATCACGACGGACCAACGGCGATCATCTTGTCGCGACAAAGCGTCTTGAGTGTCACCGATGGCTCGGCGGTAAAAAATGGTGTCGGCGTCGTGGGCCCGACTATCGCTAAGCCAAACGTCGTTCTTTTGGGTACGGGCAGCGAAGTTGGTCTTTGCACTCAAGCCGCGGCCGAACTTGCCGACGCCGGCATCTTGGCCCAAGTAGTTTCTATGCCGAGTTGGGATCGTTATGAGCGAAGCGACAAGTCATCGAATGAAACAATTTTTCCCGCCGGCGTGCCAGTGGTCGCGGTTGAAGCCGGTGTAACTATGGGCTGGCATAAATACGCGGATCATGTGATCGGAATCGATCGTTTCGGCGCGAGTGCACCCGGTGCTACCGCACTAAAAGAACTGGGCATCAGCGTCGAAGCAATCGTCAAAAAAGTAAAATCGATATAAATGTCAGATCGACTCAAAGTTCTGTACGAAGAATTCGGACAGAGTCCTTGGCTGGATAATTTAAAGCGAAGCTATATCACATCAGGTGAATTGGCGACCGTGCGCGACACCGGTATCCGCGGACTGACTTCTAATCCGACGATCTTTCAGAAGGCTATTCAGGGCTCGAGTGACTATTCGTCACAATTTGCAGAATTGATCGATCAGAAACTTTCACCCGTCGAAAGCTATTGGCAATTGGTTCTACGCGACATCAACGGAGCGTTAGATGTATTTGCACCGCTCTATCAATCATCTGATGGACTCGACGGCTACGTGAGCGTTGAAGTTGATCCCGGACTGGCTCACGATCATGCCAATACTTTGTCGAGTGCTAGGGATTTGCATTCAAAAATTTCGCGTCCGAACGTGATGATCAAAATTCCTGCAACACGAGAATGCATTCCCGCCATCGCGACGATGATCGCCGAGGCACGAAACGTGAATGTGACTCTGATTTTCAGCCTCGAGCGATACCAACAAGTGATGGATGCCTACATCGACGGTCTTGAGACGGTGGCGATTAATCGACCAAGTATCGTCGGTTCAGTATCGAGTGTCGCCAGTTTTTTTATTTCACGCGTGGATACCGAGATTGATCGCTTACTTGCAGGCAAAGACAACGCCATGGCGAATGCACTGCTCGGCACTGCGGCGATCAACCAAGCCAAACTCGCCTATGCGATGTTTCGAAAGACTTTTTCTGGATCACGCTGGAACAAACTTGAGAAACTTGGCGCAAAAGTTCAAAGACCACTTTGGGCGTCGACATCGACCAAAAATCCGAAGTACCCCGACACTCTTTATGTCGACAGCCTGATCGGTAAAGACACCGTCAATACGCTCCCCGATTCGACTGTCGAAGCGTTTCGCGACCACGGAACCCTGAAATCGACGATTCAAACTGATGTTGATCTTGCGCATCAACAATGGTCGGATTTGCGCCGTGTCGGAGTTGACGTTTCGGATGTGGCCGAAAGACTTGAGCGCGAAGGTGTCGCATCATTTCAAAAAAGCTTCGATGAATTAATCGGCGTGCTCAATGAGAAAGCCGCGGAACTCTCGTAATGCCTGGGCAAGATGTCGACAAATTGATCAATATCATCTTAGATGAGTCGCAAATCAAAACAGACAGGCGACTGATCGCTGAACTTATTCGCGAGTCGCTTCAACTTGGTACTGACTCAACTAGCACCCTCAATCTCAAGATTGCCAGTGCGGCCATCTCGGAAATGCGCGAAGCATTCGCAATGTTCGCCCCATTTTCTGACCGCAAAAAAGTGACCATCTTCGGTTCGGCCAGGACGACAAAAGATGACCCTGTCTACAAACAAACAGAAGCCGTTGCTGCCAAACTCGCGGCATCCGATTGGATGGTCGTCACGGGCGCCGGACCAGGAATCATGGAGGCCGGAATGTCCGGTGCCGGTCGTGAGATGTCGATCGGCGTCAGCATCCGACTGCCGTTTGAGACTTCGGCAAACTCGATAATCGCCGGAGACCAAAAGTATGTCTCGATGCGTTATTTTTTTACCCGCAAATTGATGCTGGTCAAAGAATCCCAAGCCTTTATCTGTATGCCAGGTGGCTTCGGCACGCTAGACGAAATGTTTGAATTGCTCACCCTTTCGCAAACCGGAAAGGGCAACCCCGTGCCGATCGTCGTTCTAGATCTACCTAATGATCCTTTCTGGCAAAGCCTCGACGCGTTTGTTCGTCAGACCTTGGTGCCGAGAAAACTTGTTTCAAGCCAAGACTTGGCGCTCTACCGCATATGTTCGAGCGTCGATGAAGCAGTCGCAGAGATCACTAATTTCTATTCTGTCTACCATTCGATGCGATTCGTCGGAAAACGATTGGTGTTGCGACTCAATCGTGAATTATCCGATCAACATGTAAGCCGCTTAAATATTGACTTCGGGGATATTTGCGTCAATTCGACGATTCAGAAGATTTCTCCAACCAAGCCCGAAACTGACGACGCCGACAATCTCGACAAGGCACGACTTGCATTTCAGTTCGCCCGCCGCGACTTTGGAAGATTGCGTCAATTAATCGACGCAGTCAACTCGCTTAGCTTCGACCCAACAAACTGATTGCCTTCTCAATGGCCCTGCGGGCCTGGGTCAATGTTCGTTCAAGTTCTGGTCGTTTTGATTTTCCTGCAGCGTGAGACTGTTTTAGAACTGTGAGTGCTTTGTCGGCCAACTGCTCGGAGATCAACTTCAACTTTTGAACAATCTCTTGTGAATCTTCTTCAAATGAATGCATGACTCTACAAGTATGCCATTAGCCTGCACCGAGATGTCAAAGCCCGAAGAACTTCACGAGTGGATTAGTTTTGCCGATCCCGATCTTGAGCAGACTTGGATGATTGATGCAACTTTTTTGAGGTCGAATTGGACATGCATCTACGGCAACGGCTGTCAAGGCGTGCTAGACGATCCCGCACCCGAACTGAACCAAGGTTGCTGCAGCTATGGTGCGCACTTTATCGACAAAGAAGACTTGACTTCGGTAAAAAAATTCGTCAAACGATTGACTCCCGAGCATTGGCAGAATTTCGAACAAGGCAAAAATGATAAATGGCTAGCCAAAGACAAAGACGGCACTGACACCACGACGTCATATAAGGGTGCCTGTATATTTCATAACAGAACAGACTTCGAAGGTGGAATGGGTTGTGCCTTCCATGTGGCGGCCTCAGCCGCGGGTGAGCGTCCTATGGACTGGAAACCCGATGTTTGCTGGCAAGTACCGCTTCGACTTGAACAGCACGAAGAAGACGAGGATCACATTTTGTCGATCGTTCGCGAATGGAAACGTCGCGATTGGGGCGGCGGAGGTCACGACTTCCACTGGTGGTGCACCGATGACTCTTCGGCGTTTGTCGGCTCTAGACCCGTCTACAAATATCTCAAAGACGAACTGATCGAATTATGTGGCGACGAAATCTACGAAATGATTGTCAAACAGTTGCAAAAACCTCGCACGACTTTCTTGCCGCATCCGCAAGTCAGACGCAAAATAAAAGTTTAGTTTTTATTGACTTTATTCGACTTGCGTCGATCTTCTACGCTCAAAAAACGTTTGCGGATTCGAATATTTGATGGCGTCACTTCGACCAGTTCATCCTCACCGATCCATTGAATTCCGGTTTCGAGCGTGTGGGTTACCGGTGTGGCTAATTTTGGTCCGTCATCATGACTGTGAGTACGAATGTTGGTCAGCTCTTTGGCTCGAACAGAATTGACGACCATTTCGTCTTCGCGTGAATTTTCACCGACGACCATTCCTTCGTAAACCTCGACGCCTGGCGCGACGAACAAAGTGCCCCGAAGTTGCAAATTGTCCAAGGCATATGCAGTAGTCGAACCTTTTCGATCAGAGACCATTGCCCCACCCATGCGATGCGGTAATTCGCCGGCCCACGGCATGTATCCGCTCAGACTTTGATGCAAGAGTGCCGTTCCGCGCGTCACGGTCAGCAATAACGATCTGAACCCGATCAAACCACGAGAAGGTGCTTGAAAACTGACGATTGTTCGCCCGCTGTCCCCTTGCTCCAGATTGATAACCCGCCCCTTGCGTGGTGCAAGAGCTTGAGTAACGGCTCCAACATACATATCTGGCACATCGATAGTGCCAGCCTCGAGGGGTTCTTGCTTCTTGCCATCAATTTCTTTGGTGATTACCTCTGGACGGCTAACTTGCAATTCATATCCTTCACGACGCATGTTTTCGATCAACACGGCAAGTTGCAGTTCGCCTCGACCAGCAACTTCAAGCACGTCGGGACTGTCGGTTGTATTGACTCGAATTGAAACGTTGCCTAATACTTCTTTGAAAAGTCTCTCACTCAAATGACGACTGGTCAGGAAGTTGCCTTCACGGCCCGCGAATGGCGAAGTATTGACGCCGAAACTCATTCGTAGAACTGGTTCGTCCACTTCAAGCCGAGGTAACGCAGGAGCATTTTCTAGCGCAGCAACCGTATCGCCAACCTCAACCTCGTCGATACCCGCGAGGATGAACAAATCTCCTGCAGACACTTGTACAACCTCTTCACGGCTGATGCCACGGAACGCAAACAAAGTCGAAATTTTTCGTTTAATAAACGGTGC